>JAAYCZ010000214.1 GCA_012729495.1 Syntrophomonadaceae bacterium
TCTACTGTGTTGGCAAAGGGTTTATTCTGGATTGAAGGACAATTAACTGTTTTCTTTGGCTGGCTGGGCAGCCCTCTATGGGTCCACGATATCCTGGTGTTGGGTATGTATCGCACCTTGGCATGGGTTGTTTCGGTCATGCTTCCGCCCATGGCGATTTTTTTCCCCATGTTCACTTTATTGGAGGATTTGGGTTATCTTCCCCGGGTTGCTTTTAACCTTGATCATTATTTCAAGAAGGCTTGCGCTCATGGAAAACAGGCTCTAACCATGTGTATGGGATTTGGATGTAACGCTGCCGGGGTCATTGCCTGCAGAATCATAGATTCTCCAAGAGAACGATTGATTGCAACCATCACCAACAATTTCGTTCCTTGCAATGGACGCTTCCCTACTATAATTGCTCTGGCGACTATTTTTATTGCCAGTGCAGCTGGTTCTTTCAGCTCCTTGGCAGCTACCTTATCAGTATTGACAGCTATCATACTTGGGGTAATTATCACCTTGTTTATCTCTAAATTATTATCCAAAACGATTTTAAAGGGCCTGCCTTCTTCCTTTACCTTGGAATTGCCGCCCTATAGAAAACCTCAAATAGGAAGAATTATCGTCCGTTCCATCTTTGACCGTACTTTATTCGTATTAGGCAGAGCAGTTGCGGTTGCTGCTCCCGCTGGTTTAGTTATATGGTTAATGGCCAACACCACCGTTGGTGAGGCAAGCATTTTGACCCTTTGTGCCCAGTTCCTGGATCCGTTTGCTCAACTTTTAGGTCTGGATGGATATATTATGATGGCCTTTATATTAGGGCTGCCTGCCAACGAAATAGTTATTCCTATATTGATTATGAGTTACTTGTCCAAAGGATCCATGCTGGAGCTAAACAGTTTGTCTGCAATGAGACAATTACTAATAGATAATGGCTGGACTTGGCTAACCGCTGTTTGCATGATGCTGTTTTCATTAAACCATTGGCCTTGTGGTACTACCTTGTGGACGATTCGCAAAGAAACTCAAAGCTGGAAATGGACCGGGGTTTCATTCCTGGTTCCGACAGTGACAGGTATTGCAGTATGCTTTGTCGTTGCTCAAGGAGCACAACTCCTGGGCCTGGTGTAGCTTCTCCTCACTGCCAGCGGGTGGTAGGACACAACAGTTGGACAGCCCATCGCCATATGCCATGACCCCCGCAGATTTCTGTCTCTTTACTGAAGTATCCATCCTCTTGTTGTATCATATTCTCTATGTTGACTTGAAACTTCCTTTAACCATTCGTCTATTTCATCTTTATAAAAATACTGTTTATTATTTATTGTAAAGTAAGGAAACCTCTTTCCTTCAAAACTATGCGTTTCATCTAACTTCTTTTTTTCAGTTTGAATTATGGCACATACTTCTTCCTCCGTCATATTCAGATATTCAGCTGCTTGAGATAATGTCAGAGTCTTACTATCAGTTAATCTAGAAGCCGGGGTTGAAATTGAGGCTTGTAAACCAACAGTTTTTTCTAGTGAATATCCTATCCAAATGGCGCCAAATATGACACTCATAGCAAGTATAACAACAGATATTGGTAATAACTTTTTATTTTCCATAATTTTCTCCTTTAAATTACTCGGTTGTTATAGAACACTAAAGTTTATTATAACATAGGGTACGTACAACCCTCGTTGCATATTTTAATACCAATGTTTATAATAACATGCTTTTCTATACCTAAAGCCTAATATATAACAAAAATAGGGTACTGCCCCTCAAAACTATTAAGTGACAGTACCCTTGTTCCATTTTTTATAGAAAGCTACAAAGCCTCGATATACATGTTCTTATCATTCCCAACCAAACTATCTTGAGACGTTATTCGATTGGTCTTTTTCGATCACAGCAGCTTGGGCGGCTGCCAGACGAGCAATGGGGATACGGTAAGGTGAACAGCTGACATAATTTAGGCCCAGCAGGTGACAGAATTCGATTGAACTCGGTTCTCCGCCGTGTTCTCCGCAAATACCCAAGGTTATTTCCGGACGGGTGCTGCGGGCTTTTTCGACCGCCAGTCTCATCAGCGAGCCAACTCCCTTGCGATCCAGTACGGCGAAGGGATTGTCCTTGATAATTTTTTTCTCCAGATAGACCGGAATAAACTTGCCCTCGGCATCATCACGGCTGAACCCTAAAGTTGTCTGGGTCAGATCATTGGTACCAAAGGAGAAAAACTCAGCTTGCTCGGCAATTTCATCCGCCACCATGCAGGCCCGCGGCAGTTCCAGCATCGTTCCCAGGGCAAAGTCAAGTTCAATATTCTTTTCTTGCTTGATACGGGCATAAACATCCATTATGTCCGTTTTGAGCAGGAGGAACTCGGCCTGATCCATAACCAGCGGGATTTCTATTTCCACCAGGCTTTTATATCCTTCCTGCTGCAGCTGAATCATGGCTTCGAATATGGCTCTGACCTGCATGATATATATTTCCGGATAAGTTATGCCCAGACGGCAGCCACGGTGTCCCAACATAGGATTGGCTTCATGCAGTTTGTGAACTTTTTTGAGCAGTTCTTCCTTTTCTGCTATTTCACGTATCGTTGCCTGATTATGTTTCATTTCCGCAATTTCGAGCATCAATTCCTCGCGTGCAGGTAAAAATTCATGCAGCGGTGGATCCAACAATCGTATGCATACCGGCAGCGGTGACATGGCTTTCAGGATTCCGTAAAAATCCTGTCTCTGGATAGGCAGTAATTTGGCCAGGGCTGCTTCCCGGTCGGCGATATCTTCGGAAAGGATCATTTCCTGAACGATCGGCAGGCGCTCCTGGGCCATAAACATATGCTCGGTGCGACACAGGCCAATACCTTCGGCGCCGAATTCACGTGCTTTGGCAGCATCTTCGGGGGCATCAGCGTTGGCTCTGACGGATAGTTTTTTGGTTTCGTTGGCCCAATTGAGCAGCTCTTCAAATTCATCCGAAAGGGTCGGCTCAATCATGGGTACCTCACCCAGCATTACTTTTCCGGTGGAGCCGTCCAGGGTGATAACCTCCCCGGCCTTGACCACCAGGTTATTTACCTTGAATTCTCCTGTTTCAGGATCTATTTTTATACTTTCGCAGCCGCAGACACAAGGTTTGCCCATTCCGCGTGCAACCACGGCCGCATGGGAGGTCATTCCTCCCCGAGAGGTCAGAACCCCCTGCGCATAGACGATCCCGTGGATATCATCAGGGGTGGTTTCATTGCGAACCAGAACTACCTTTTCGCCTGCCTCACCCAATTTTTCGGCAATATCGGCATCAAATACCACTTTACCGCAAGCTGCTCCCGGCGAAGCCGGCAGCCCTTGGGCAATTGCCTCCAGACTTACCGATGCATCGATTTGTCTATGTAATAATTGGTTGATCTGTTCAGGATCTACCCTGAGCAGGGCTTCTTCTTTACTGATCAGGCCTTCTTTTACCATATCGACCGCAACCTTCACTGCCGCCCGGGTGGTTCTTTTGCCGTTGCGGGTTTGGAGCATATATAATTTGCCTTTTTCTACGGTAAACTCTATATCCTGCAGATCACGGTAATGCTGTTCCAATTTGTTGCAGGTATCTACAAACTGTTGATAAACGCCGGGCAGTTCTTCCTGAAGTTTGCTGATGGGCATGGGCGTACGAATACCAGCCACTACATCCTCGCCCTGGGCATTGATTAAAAATTCGCCGTAAAGCAGTTTCTCGCCGGTGGAGGGGTTACGGGTAAAGGCTACGCCGGTACCGCAATCCTGGCCCATGTTGCCGAAGGCCATACATTGGATATTGACAGCCGTACCCAGATCATCGGGTATTTTGTTGATCTTGCGGTAGACAATGGCGCGCTGATTGTTCCAGGAAGCAAATACGGCACGGATGGCTCTCTCCAGCTGCTCATTAACATCCTGGGGAAATTGGAAACCTTTTTCTTTGAAAACCAGGTCTTTGTATTCCTGAATAATGTTCTGCAGTTCTGCAGCCGGGATCTCATAATCAAAGATAAGGCCAAATTTGCGTTTGTATTTTTCTACTATTTCTCCAAACCGGGAATGACTGATCTCCAAAACGACATCGGAAAACATCTGGATAAAACGCCGGTAACAGTCGTAGGCAAATCTATCATCTCCGGTCAGCTCAGCCAGGCCCAATACTGATTCGTCATTGAGCCCCAGATTGAGGATGGTATCCATCATCCCCGGCATGGAAACTGCGGCTCCGGAACGAACCGAAACCAACAGCGGGTTGTTTTGGCTGCCAAAATGTTTACCGGTTTTTTCTTCCAGCTTTTTCAGGGCAGCAAAGGCGTCATCCATTAATCCCGGCGGGAACTCACCGTTCAATTCCTGATAAACGTTGCAGGCTTCAGCAGTTATGGTAAAACCCGGGGGCACCGGCAGACCGATCCGGGTCATTTCGGCCAGATTGGCCCCTTTGCCTCCCAGAATATTTTTCATGTCAGATTTTCCTTCTTCAAACAGGTAAATAAATTTCTTGCTAGACATTGCTTAACCTCCTATAGTATATTTCCAATATTTTGCTGGCAGTTTCTTCAACCGCACGATTGGTTACGTCGATGACCGGACAGCCTAGCTTTTTCATGATTTTATCCGAATATTCGAGTTCTTCAAGGATTCTTTCTTCATTGGCATAGCTGGCCTGATGGGTAAGACCCAGGGTCTTGAGCCGCTCGATGCGGATATTGTTAAGCAGTTCCGGATTAATAATCAGGCCGATCAGTTTGCCCCGCTCTACCGTAAAGAGCTCATCGGGAGGAGCAATTTCAGGCACCAGGGGAACGTTGGCTACCTTGAGACGTTTGTGGGCCAGGTACATGGACAGGGGTGTCTTGGAAGTACGTGATACGCCCACCAGCACTATATCAGCCAGGGCAATACCGCGGGGATCTTTGCCGTCATCATAACGCACTGCAAATTCCACTGCCTCGATGCGGCGGTAATACATTTCATCAACCTTGCGCAGCAGGCCAGGTTCAAGTTTGGGTTCGATATGGCTGGCATTTTTAAAAGCTTCTATAATCGGACCCAGGATATCAATACAAACGACGCCGGCTTCGCTGGCTTTCAGGTTGAGATAATCGGCCAGATCTTTTAATACCAGCGTGTAGGCAATAATGAAATTTTTCGCAGCCGCCTGATTCACAATTTCTTCCAGAATACTTTCATCTGAAATATTGGGGATGCGCCTGATTTCCATAGTGCCGGAGTTAAACTGACTGGCGGCCGCTCTTACCACCATTTCAGCCGTTTCCCCAATGGAATCCGAAACGATAAAAACACCGGGCAGATGATCTGTCAAAATGATTAACCCCCTCGTTATTTACATGCCAGATCCAAAAACAACCTGGCAATATTGGTTTTGGTTATCCGTCCGATAACCTCGCATTTTTCTTCATTGTTAGGACCAATAAAATCTTTGACTACCGGCAAACTATCCACTTCATGTTCAACAATTTTCTTGATCGTTTCCACGGCGGTATCATCACCGGTGGCGGTAATGATATTGGGCATGCGGGTCATGATAACACTAACCGGCATTTTATGGATATCTGCCTGTCCCAGGGTCGTTTTCAGCAAATCTTTGCGCGATACAACCCCGACCAGATAGTTTTCCGCATCCAGTACAAAAATACTGCCGGTATCTTCCACAAAAAGCGTCACGATGGCATCATAAATACTGCAGTTCTCTTTTACCACTACGGCCATTGACATAACGTCCCTGACCCGGTACTGGTTCAGGACTTTTCTTATTTTATTGTCCACTCCGTCTGCTTTATAGGTATAGCCTACCCGGGGCTTGGCTTCCAGATAACCGGACATGGTTAACACCGCCAGGTCAGAGCGCAACGCTGCCCGGGTTACTTGCAGGGCTTCGGCAATGCTTTCGCCGGTTATGGGACCGTTTTGTTTGACGATTTCCAGGATTTTAATTTGCCGTTCATTTAAATCGATTTTTTCCACCACCCGATTACGCTATACTTTTTGGGTATAATTCTACAAATCATATATACTATTTTCGCTAATAAAATCCTGTTTGCCAATACCTAATTTTAATTTTGATTCCCCTGCAAAAAGTGTATTTATACACTATAACCGTAGTATTTATACACTATATACCGTAGAGGAGACTTTAGTCTCCCCTACATATCGGCGTTTCAGGGATAGTCGGAGACTAAAGTCTCCTCTACGAGTATAAGTAACTGGGTTTTTGCAGTGGCATTAATTTTAAAACCTTTAAATAATTTTTGTAAAATCAGCCACCTGCCCGCACAACCCGGCGATGGTTTTTAAAATTCCCAGCCGCGCCGCTTTTAGTTTTTCGTCCTCGACCATAACCATAACCGCATTGAAAAACCGATCCAGAGCAGCGCGCAGATCGGTCAGAATGATCAGCGCCTGCTGATAATCCTTGGCCACTATACTCTTTTCCACTGCCTGTTGCACTTGCAGCAGCTGCTGGTAAAGTGCTTTTTCGCTCTCATCCTCAAGGTTTTCTGCCATAATTGCGGTGCTGTCCCATTTTTTGGACAGGTTATGGGAACGGTTGAATACAACCATAAAATCTTCAAATCGGGCTGAACCTTTAAATTCCTGTACCGCCTGCACTCGTTCCTGAATATCAAAAATATCAGATAGTGACAGAGCCAGGACGGCGTCTATCACATCGAAAGCAAATCCTTTGTCAAGCAGGATACCGCGCTGCCGCTGTCTGATGAAATCCATCAGTTCATCTGCAATCTGCTGAGCATCTCCTTCGGTTTTGACATTGACCAGGCCGTTATAGGCGGCAATAATAACGCAGCTTAAGTCGATTTTGATATTCATATCAGTGAGGATGTTCACCATTCCCAGAGCCTGACGCCGTAGAGCATAGGGATCCTGCGAACCGGTTGGTTTGATGCCGATGGCAAAACAGGCGGTTAGATTGTCAATTTTTTCGGTCAGCGCCAGCACCTTTCCGGTCGGACTGGCAGGCAGGTGGTCACCGGCAAAGCGAGGCATGTAGTGTTCGAGAATAGCTTCGGCAACTTCTTCATCTTCCCGGCTTTGAAGTGCATAGTAACGACCCATGATTCCCTGCAGTTCAGGAAATTCATAGACCATATTGCTGATCAGATCAGCTTTGCACAAAAGCGCCGCCCGTTCCAGTTTTTCCGGACTGCTAAGACCAGTTTCCCCGCCGATGAATATCGCCAGCTTTTTCAGCCGCTCCACCTTGTCCATGATGCTTCCCAAACGTTCATGGAACATTACTTTCTCCAACCCGGGGACAAAGTCAATCAGGGCCTTGGAGGTATCTTCCTTCCAGAAGAAGAGGGCATCCTCCAGACGCGCTTTCAGAACCCTTTCATTGCCGGCGCGGACAATATCAAGGCTTGTATCGGTTCCGTTCCTCACTCCGATAAAAGCATTCATCAGCCGCCCCTGGTCATCAAAGACAGGGAAGTAACGCTGATGCTCGATCATCGATGTGGTCAGGACTTCCGGTGGTACATCCAGATAGGATGATGAAAAACTGCCGGTAAAAGCAGTCGGATATTCCAACAGAAATGTTACCTCTTCCAGCAGTTCATCATTTTCCATGGCCTGCCCCCCGGCCTGCCGGGCAACTGCCTGAACCTGCTCCCGGATCATCTTTTTTCTTTCCTCGTGATCAACAATTACATACTTCTGGCGCAGCTGCGCAAAATACTCATCGATATTGTTTATGGCAAAACCTTCCGGAGCCAGGAAACGGTGACCATAACTTAAATTACTGCTCTTAACATTTTCAATCTGCACGGTCACGGTTTGATCGCCGTAAAGTGCCAACAGCCAGCGTATCGGGCGGGCAAAACGGGTCTGGTAGTAAGCCCAGCGCATTGACTTGGGAAAACTCAGTGAGTTTATTATATCAAGCAGAATTTCGGGCAGCACTTCTACAGTCGCTCCGCCCAATTCCTTTTTGACCGCAAATATATATTCGGTTCCGTCCACACTTCTGATCTCCAGGTCAGCTACATCTATTCCCTGACCCCGGGCAAAACCTAATGCTGCTTTGCTTGGATTTCCCTGTTGGTCATAAGCACTGGCTTTTTTAGGGCCGCGGTTTTCAATTACCGCGTCCTGTTGTTTTTCTTCCAGGCCCTCTACATACAAAACGAGACGCCGGGGGGTTCCCAGGCTTTTTACCTGGGTAAAGCCTACCCGGCGGGCCGTAAATTTTTGTTCGGCCAGGTTCTTCAGATCTGCCAGCGCTACGGACATAAAAGCAGAAGGCATTTCTTCCACTCCGATTTCCAATAATAGATCTCTTTTCATTATCCTTCTACCTCCACTTCCTGCAGCAGCTGCTGACGTAGTTTCTCATCTTTTATTAAGGGATAACCAAGGCGCTTGCGCTGCTCTATATATTCCCTGGCCACAATGCGGGCAATATTACGCACCCGGCCGATATAGCCGGTTCTTTCGGTTACACTGATGGCCCCGCGGGCATCGAGCAGGTTGAACAGATGGGAGCATTTCAGGACATAATCGTAAGCCGGCTGGGCCAGATGAAGGTCAGCCACGCGGCGGGCCTCTTCTTCACAGATACTAAACATGGTGGTCAGCGCTTCCACATCCGCCCCGTGGAAATTGTAATGGGAATAGTCGACCTCAGATTGATGATGGACATCCGCATAGGTGATGCCATCCACCCATTCGATATCAAAAACGCTTTCCTTGTTCTGTATATAGGTAGCAATCCGCTCCAAACCATAAGTTATTTCCGCACAGACTGGATGACAGTCAAACCCGCCGCATTGCTGAAAATAAGTGAACTGGGTTATTTCCATGCCGTCCAGCCAGATTTCCCAGCCCAATCCCCAGGCTCCCAAGGTGGGTGACTCCCAGTTGTCTTCTACCAAACGGATATCATGCTTGCCAGGCTCAATGCCTAGCTGACGCAAGCTTTCCATATACAGTTCGATGACATTGTCCGGTGACGGTTTCAGTATGACCTGGAACTGATAATAATGCTGCAGACGATTGGGGTTTTCTCCGTATCGACCGTCAGTCGGCCGGCGGGATGGTTCCACATAAGCAACATTCCACGGCTCCGGTCCCAGACATCGCAGGAAGGTGGCCGGATTCATGGTGCCCGCACCCTTTTCCAAATCGTATGGTTGCTGAATGATGCAGCCCTGTTTACTCCAATAATTTTGTAAATTTAAAATGATCTCCTGGAAATTCACAGTTTTTTCCTCCTTCTATTATGCCTCCGCTGGGGGGCAAATCTTGCAGAAAACAATAAAAAAAGCCCGTATCAAACAGGGACGGGATATTCCCGCGGTTCCACCCTGATTGGCACGCAGCCCACCTTCATTGCCAGGTTTTACTCGCCTTAGCGGCTTTCCTCCTGAAACTCCAAAGTGCCTTGGGAAAATGCCCTTACCGGTTTCCAGCTGCCCGGCTCTCTATTAAGCGGCTTGCCTTTCCTACTACTCTTTATCATCGTCTAGTTTATGAAATTTATAATAGTTTAACAAGCTGAATGATGCTTGTCAATTTTCAAAATGAATCGTCTTCTTGAGCAGACGAATCGTGTTTTTCAGTTTGAATCTCCGATCCAGATGGTATTCAAGATACTTTTCCAGCAGATATTCGAGTTCTTTCAAAGCGGACGGGCTGACTTTGACCCGGGGAAGAGCCTGAAATGAGCCTTCGCTGAGCAGCCGCAGCAGGCCCATCGTCTCTCCGCTGATGGTTATAACATCGTTGCCTTCCTCGCAGCAATCCGGACAGACCAGGCCGCCTTCGGCCAGGCTGAAACGAAATGATGATGACGCTTTCCGGTTGCAGCTTAGGCAGTGGGACAGAACTGGTTTATAACCCAGACTGGCCAGCAGCTGGGCTTCAAAATACCTGATAAAAAGAGGGTTTAGTCCTTGTTCATTGATAGCACTTAGAACCAGGAGCAACGTCTTGTACAAAGCTGGCAAGGGGATGTTCTCCAGCAAACTTTTGTCCAGCAGTTCCATTAGGTAAATGCAGTACAGTGATCGTTCCAAATCAGAACGGGAATTGGCATAAAAATCAAGTAGTCTGGCCTGGGTCAGCAGATCCATTTCCCTGCCCTGATTAAGATGAAGATAGGCATGACAGAAGGGCTGGGCGCAAGCTCGCAAACTGCTCTTGGGTTTCTTGATGCCTTTGGCTACCGCAGTTATTTTGCCTTTCTTTTCGGTAAAAATGCTCAGCAGCTTATCACTGTCCCTATAATCCCGCTGTCTTAAAATAAATCCCCGGCTGTTGTAATTCAATCTGCTTTCCTCCCGGCGGCCCAACCCAAAATGATTCTGCTACTATGTCTGTAAACCCCGACCGGTTTAATAATCCGGAAATCTAAGCAGCAGGCTGCTTGTTTTGACCGGTTCATTGACGATTTCCGTCTTTACCCCTATTTCCTGCTGCAGTTTTTGGGCATAAATTCCGGCCCGGGTTGGCTTAATGACAGCATAATCAAAGGCGATGTAGGCGATGCAAACATCGTCCAGTCCTAACTGGCGGCAGTATTTGGTTACCAGGTCAGGCTGCTTTATATATTCTTCATTGGCATAGATAAATATATACCCGCCGTATTTACTGATACGGGGGCGGCAGTTAACCTTAAAAGGTTCGGGTTCTTCATCGGCAAAATCAAGCCGGTTTAAAATCTCCCGGCTGATACTCTGCAGTGATGAATCAGTTTTCACCAAACGCCAGCGGGAAACCGTTGCCATTGCCGTAGGGATATGACTGGCGGTGAGGATCTCCAGGATTTTGTCCACTCTCATCCCGTCCTGCATATAGCCGTGTACGGCATAACCTCTGAAGGACGGCACAATTATAATATCCGGTGCCAGTCCCAAGGTCGGCAGGTGATGTCCGCCGTCAAAAACAACCACCCGGTAGGCCTGGTTGCGCAGTACAGGCAGCCAAGCCGAACCTTCCCGACTGGTATGCCATCCATCCAGTCCCGAGCATTCAACAATCATTTGCGCATCAGAGCACATAAATTCTTCCATCTGCTGACGGTTGCTCTTCTTAATACCGGGCAAACCGGTGTAAATATCAGATCGATTTTGAGCCCCCGGCAATCTGCGCAGCCCCGGGCTATAAAAAATTTTGCTGTCCTGGCTGAGCAGTGGTGTCCGCCCGTAAATCTCAACCAGACTTTCGTAGGCAGCAGTATGGACAACCATTTCCGTATTATTGACCATCAATGTTACCAGGCAGACCAGAGATATGACCAGACCGGAAAAGAAAAACTTTTTCACCGCTGACTGCTCCTTTATCTGCCTCCCCTGACTTCATACTCCTCCAAAATTCTGCCCGCATTGCTGCTGCCCAGACGGTCTGCCCCGGCAGCGATCAGCTGTAATGCAAAATCAAGCTCTCTTATCCCTCCGGCGGCTTTGATTTTCAGTCCGGCAGGACGATGGGCGTTGATAATCTGAATATCCTCCAAAGATGCCCCCCGGCTGGAAAAACCGGTCGAAGTCTTGATAAAATCCGCTCCGCAGTCACCCAACATACGGGTCAGGGCAATCAACTCGGTATGGCTTAACAGTGCCGTCTCCACAATTACTTTCAGGATAAAAGAATAGTCGTTTTTAAGCTTTAGAATACTTTTTACTTCTTCTTCCACTTTTCCATAATCACCGTCTTTTAAGGCCCCGAGGTTAATTACCATATCTAGTTCCTCCGCTCCGTCTTCCAGAGCACAGGCGGCTGAAAAAACCTTGCTGTTCCTACCCTCTGCCCCCAGGGGAAAACCTATGACCGTACAGAGCCTGACCCCGGTTCCCGGCAAGATTGCCTGTGCCTGAGGCAAACGGCAAGGATGGATGCAAACAGCCGCCATTTGCAATCTGGCGGCCTCTTCGCATAGTGCAGCAATATCCTTTTGGGTTGCTTGCGGTTTTAAATTGGTACTGTCCAAGTATGATGCAAGATTCATATATTTCCCCCGATATATTCTATCAGCAGCGAATCCTGGCCATGACCTACAATCTGTAGCCGAGCTGGTTCAGATTGCCTTCGTTGTCTCGCCAATTCTTCTGTACCTTGACCCACAGATCCAAATAAACAGAAGCAGACAGCATTTCCTCTATTTCCAGACGTGCTTGTTCGCCGATCTTTTTTAACATCTGCCCGTTTTTGCCGATGATAATCCCTTTCTGGGAGTCGCGCTCGGTATGGATCACGGCCCGCACATAAATTTTATCCTCGCCCTGATGCTTGAATTCTTCTATACTGATAGCCAGCGAATGCGGTACTTCATCACGGGTAAGCAGGAGTGCTTTTTCCCGAATCAGTTCCGACACGATAAATGACAGGGGCTGATCGGTCAAATCGTCGGCCGGATAATACAGCGGCCCTTCCGGCAAATATTGAAATGTCTTCTGCAGCAGCATATCAATATTAATTTTTTTATAAGCTGAGACAGGAATACATTCGCTGAAACTGATTTCATTCAGAAAGTCCTGGGTAAATTGTTTTATTTTATCTTCTTCTACCAGATCTATTTTGTTGACCAGCAGAAATACCGGCACCCGGACTGATTTTAACTGCTCAATGATATACTGTTCGCCGCCGCCGTAAGGCCGGGTGACGTCAGTCATGTAGTAAATCAAGTCCACCTCGTCCAGACTGCGGGTAGAGACCTTTACCATATATTCTCCAAGCAGATGCTTGGGTTTATGGATCCCGGGAGTATCGACAAAAACGATCTGTCCGTCATCACAGGTATGGACCCCCTGAATCCTGGTTCTGGTGGTTTGTGGTTTGTCGGAAACAATCGCAATTTTTTCGCCTATTATCGTATTAAGCAGCGTAGACTTGCCCACATTCGGTCTGCCTACGATACTTACAAAACCTGATTTCACAATTATTTACTCCTTTAATTCCGCTTGTTTTGCCCGGAACTATTATAATGAAAATATCTGCGGCAGCAGCTCTTTTAATTCATATTCCCGAAAATCATCGTTTTCATTGCTGATGATGACCCTGATCTGCGGGGAAAACTCGGCCAGAACCTGCAAACAGGCTCCGCAGGGATAAACGTATCCAGAACCGCTGGAACAGACTGCTATAGCTGCCAGGTCGCGTTCACCGTCATAAACAGCTTTAAAAACTGCATTGCGTTCAGCACAGACCGTCAAGCCAAAAGATGAATTCTCAATATTGGCACCTTGATAAATTTTCCCGCTGGCCGTAAGTAATGCTGCCCCTACCTGAAAATTGGAATAAGGTGCATATGCTTTTGATTGCGCCTGGCGCGCTTCGCTTATCAACTGAGCAGTGTTCATGGTTTCTCCTTTGCAGCTCTAGAATAAGTAGGATCCGAAAATCAACAGACCGATAATTACCGCATTGATGGCAGCCAGTAAAACTGCTCCGGCCGCCAGATTCTTGGCCTGTTTGGCCAAGGGATGGTATTCGCGGGTCACCAGATCAACGGTTTTCTCAATCGCGGTATTAACGGTTTCGGCAGCCAGAACCAGAAAAATAGTTATCGTTATGATAGCCCATTCCCAGCAATTTATTCCTAGCCACCATCCCGTCATGACGGCCATCAGCGCTGCAAAAATATGGATCTTCATGTTTCTGCCGCTTACAATAGCGGTTATAATTCCGCGGATTGCGTATGCAAAGCTTGCCCGCAAAGTGCCTTTACCCATCTATTGATTCTACCTCTCCAGCTTGGCCGCTTGCAATATCTTTTTCTCCAGTTCGCGCATTACTTTTTCCTCGGCTTCGTTTTCATGATCATATCCCAAGAGGTGTAAAAGCCCGTGGGCTACCAGAAATCCTAATTCACGTTCGAAACTATGTCCGTACTCCTTGCTTTGTTCGACTGCCTTTTCCAGCGATATGACAATATCCCCCAGTACATTTACTTCATTGGTAAAAGTAAACGCCGGTTCACCCTCGGTTAATTCATTCATGGCAAAGGACAGAACATCCGTAGCTGAATTGACATTTCGATAAACATAATTAAGATCTTTAATATAACTATTATCCACCAGAAGGATGCTAAGTTCTGTATTTTTGGGAATGCTGCCCAATTTGGCAATGGTTTTGACAACTTTCAGAATGACCTGCTGTACATCCCGGTTGTAATTGACCTTGTCCTGCTGGTTTATTATCATTGTGTCCATTTAAACCTTCCTCCTTGTCAATTCCTCGGCGATAATATCAGGATACTCGATGCGTCTATGATACACTCCCTCCAAAACTCGGACAAATGTTGCGGTAATAATGTCCAGATCCCGGAAAGTGAGATCACATTCTTCAAGTTGCCCATCATTCAGCTTGTCCCGTATAATTTTACGCACCATGTCTCTGATTTTTTCATTGGTAGGATCAGGAATTGAACGGACTGCTGCCTCAGTTGCATCAGCCAGCATAACCAGGGCCACTTCCTTGCTCTGCGGTTTGGGTCCTTCGTAACGGAAATTCTCTTCATTAGTATGTTCCCCTCCGTCCTCCTCAAGCGCCCGGCCATAAAAGTATTTGGTCAGGCTGGTACCGTGATGTCCAGCGATAAATTCCATAATAGGCTGGGGCAAATGCTTGTCCCTGGCCATTTCCAGTCCTTCCTTGACATGGGAGGTGATGATTAGAGCACTTAACGCCGGTGCAATTTTGGCATGGGGGTCAATGCCTCCCTGCTGATTCTCCACAAAATACTCAGGTCTTTTAGTCTTACCGATATCATGGTAATAAGCCCCAACCCTTACCAGCAAGGCATTTGCACCTATGGTTTCCGCTGCCGCCTCAGCCAGATTGCCAACCATCAGACTGTGATGATAAGTCCCCGGCGCCTCCAGCAGCAGGCGTCTCAGCAGATATTGATTAGGATTGGATAATTCCAGCAGTCTGATCATACTGGTGATCGAAAATGCCGATTCCAGGTAAGGAAGAAAACCAATCATCAGAATCGCTGACAGAAGTCCGCTGACGGTTCCGATAATAATGGCCAGTACCGCCAGATTGAGACTGAATTTACCAGCCAGCAAAGACATGGTTACAATCGTAGTTATGTTGGCTCCAGCCAGATAGATTCCGGATCGGGCCAGGTCAGAAGTCTGGCTGAGGCCGGATACTCTGAAAACTCCAATTGTTCCGCTGACCATGGCCACGATCACATAAGCCAGTTGATTGCCGCCAAAAAGCATCCCTACATATAGGGCCATAATTACAGTCATAAAATAAGCCAATTTGCCGTTGATGAGGATAGCAATCAGCATAGAGCCCGCTGCAACCGGTGCCAGATAACCGGTCATGGCATTTATGTTGGGCCGGTTGGGTATTTCCACAATGGTTACCAACCTGGCCAAAAGTATAACCAGGACAAAAATCAAACCCAACAGCAGCAACAGCTTTTCTTCATTATAAACTTTGTGGTGATTTTGCTTTATATACTCCAACGTGAGGAAAAAGAGCAGCAAAATAAACAGAATCGTACCGATGAGGGTGAGGGCATAGCTTTCGCTCCTTTGTATACCCAGTTGCTCCAGTACTGATATCTGCTCAGATGTAACCCTTTCGCCTTCACGGACGATAATCTCTCCGGCTTTTACATTCTTCTGTACCGGTTTAACCGCATTGCGGGCTTCATTCATCGCTTTTTCTGTCGTTTCCTGATCATATATCATATTAGGCCGGACTGTTTTTATGGCGATCAGGTCTATGATATTCTCGGCTGCAGGCGCAAAACCAAGCTGATTGATCTGCAGCGATATTTCATTGTATGTCCCTTCCAGAGCTTCATCGGTAATCGGCTTTTCCATGGCATGATCGACCATGCTCAGGGTAGCCGTTTCCATCTTTTCCAGATCATCAAGATTGGCGTTAAGAAGATACTGCGTCAATTCCTTGTAATTAACGTTGAGGGGATGGTTGGTGTTGTTGGCCGCCTTCAAAATCTTCTGCAAGCTGTCCTTGCGGTCAGATTTATCACTGTTTAGAACTTCTTTGATGCTGGCATAGATGCCGTTGACTTCGTCGCGGGCATTGACCAAGGCATAATTATCCTCTTGGTAAATCTTTTGAACCCTTGATGCAGCCTGCTGTCTTAATTCTGCGGTCTGTTTTTCATCTACTACTACCGCATTAATTTCTGATACAATATCACGTTTGGATACTTCATCCGTGTGTAAACTGACCTGCTGAGGAATAAAACTGCTAAACATAACGAAAAACGTGATTGCAAAAAAGACGGCCAGCGCCAATATTTTTCTCACGATTTGGTTTTTCCATACCACAGACAATTTATCAGCAAAAAAGTATTTCAATATATTGCTTAGCTTCATGCAAAAAACGCTCCTTAATTATCTGGGATATCGAACCAGGCGGTACTTTCTTATGCTGCCGCTATCCCTTAAGGTTTTACCGGCAATGGTATTATCCATAAGGTTTATTTAAGCAATTCGTAAGCATTGATAATTTTCTGTACCAAAGGATGGCGTACCACATCTTCTTTGCCCAAATATTCGAATGAAATACCTGGAATCGAAGACAGTATCTTCTGTATTTCAATCAAGCCGGATTGTTCGTCCGCCGGCAAATCAACCTGGGTTATGTCCCCGGTGATAACCATTTTGGAACCAAAACCCAGCCGGGTCAGAAACATTTTCATTTGCTGCGGAGTTGTATTCTGGGCTTCGTCAAGAATGATAAAAGCATTATTTAAAGTACGGCCCCGCATATAGGCCAGCGGTGCTATTTCGATAATGTTTTTCTCCAGATAACGCTGGGTAACATCTACTCCTAGTATATCAAAAAGGCTGTCATAAAGAGGACGCAGATAGGGATTTACTTTTTCGATTAAATCACCCGGCAAAAAGCCCAATTTTTCACCTGCTTCAACCGCGGGCCGAACGAGTATGATTCGTTCCACTTCCTTGTTACGCAAAGCCCGTACCGCCATCACCACTGATAAATAAGTTTTGCCGGTGCCCGCCGGGCCAATCGAAAAAACGATATCGTCCCGCAATATGGCCTGGATATATTTTTTCTGTCCTATGGTTCTGGCCTTGACGGCTTTGCCCCGGGCAGTACTCAATATGGTGGCCGAAACGATATCCTGATGACGGGGGGCATCACCTTTCTGCAAAAGGTTGTCCACATAAATGATATCGTTAATATTTAAGGCTTGTTCATTTTCTACAATATCAATCAGACCATGAACTAATTTCACCGTATGGTCAACAGCAGTTTCTTCCCCGCGAATAATTAATTCTGAACCTCGGGCAACGATATCAGCATTACTGATATCCTGCAGATGTTTTAAATTGGTATCACCGGTTCCGAAAAATACTGCTGCCTGCTGATTATCTGTGATGGTAATCTTTGCTTCCTTGGTCGACAAATAAGCATCCTCCTATTGTCAAAACATCATTTGGCTACAATTATAGCATAAGCATTGGCAAGGTACTAATTTCTTATTCAATCGGCTGTACCCTTGATATATCTTCGATACTTTCAATCGCGATCTTGATGCGCACCAAATTATCACTGGGTGATGATAGCACTTCTATATAGGAATCGCTGATCTGTACATCCGGGCGGATTTTCCGGCGCAGGTTGTTGAAACCGTTTTCACGGGCAATTTCAGTTGCTCGGGCTTCAGTGTATATCTGCACTTTCTTTTCCTGCTCATGATACTGATTTATATAAATTCCCCATATACCAAGCGGTGTATTTATCTTTACAGGTTTACTGGCCAATTTATAGAAACCGTCAGGGGAGAGCTTCGCTTTTTTTAAACCTAATTCCTTCCAGGGAGTGGTTAATTTTATTTCCCATGCCTTTTTGCCGGTCAATATTTTTGTTTCCAGCCGGCGCGGGCATTCTCCGTAACCCTCGTACCAGGTGCGTGCTTTAATCGTTCCCCTCGCCCTTACGAAGGAAGGTTCCTCCGGGGCTCCAATCTCGCTATCCTCAGTAATTTCAGGCTCAGGCTCAGGTGGATAGACTATACCTGAAATAAGAATGTCTCCGTGGCCGACTACCTGACCACGCTTGACGATAGCCTGCCCCTCCAGAACCAGAATATCTTCAACCACCCCGTCGCGGTCGGCAACAATATGGCAGGGTCCATAAAAATCATCATCAGGCCAGACCTTTTCCACTACCCTGATGTGGGCCTTAACCCCCCGCAGTTCACATTGCGCATACGTTAAGCGGGGTAGTTCACGCAGCATGGCCTTTTCGACCTCGCTGCAACTGAATTTCCACTTGCCGCTGCCCTGATACAAGCCGTTGCGGGCCGCACTTTGCAGGATTTGTTTGCTATCCACCACCTTATTGCCGTCAACCTCAATAAACCAAACGAATAAAGATAAAACATACAAGGCCAGTATAAAAACTGCAGCTCCGCCTAAAAATCCTATCCGCCTCCGTGCTTTCGTTTTTAAAAAAGGCAGTCCTCTTTTGGATGCAATCTCCAGCTCGAAATCATTTTCTTCAGCAATCGCCTGAAAGGCTTGTAGGGCGCTGCTGCGGATACGCAGGTAAAGATTATTGCCCTGCCATTTTATATCCCAAATATATATTCCCCTGCTTAAGGCCAGATTGATAATCCGTTCCTGGTTTTTCCCTTTTACCAGCAAGGTAATGACCCCGCCGAGACTATTGAAAAACTTGTTTATCATTCTGCCCTCCTTGATCAGTCAACAAATTTGCAGGTGCTGATGTCGCCCTCGATTTTTATTTCATCCGGCAGCAGCGCCTTAATTTCCAGCTGATTGCCCAATATTTCCAAAAATCCCCGGCTAAGGTTGATGCGCAGGCGCTGACTGCTGAATTCAATGATGCCGCGATGATTTTCCAGATATAATTCACTTCTGCCAATCAGGGTAATTTTGGGAATATCCAAAACCAGATCCTTTGGTATTTCCAGGAGATCTGCCATCGCCCGGTTGATAATATCTTTGCTTTTTTCCACTTTTATGCCTCCTCGAACAGGATGAACCTGTTGCCCTATCAATGCAAATATATGCCTTATACTGGATTTCCATGCTTTCAATAAATAAGGGCAGACCCTGGAACAGACTACCTAAAAAACGAGATTATGCGGACAAAAAAAGCAGCCTCCAGGCAAGGCCGCTCATTAGCTGCTGATTCAGCCGATATCCATTGCATCCAGATCCAGGTCCTGCAGCAGGTGTTTTAATTCTTTTGCCTCCGCTTTGCTCAAAGTAACTCCTTTGCCCATCCGTTCATGTTCCGGTCCCCAATCTCGTATATCTAATTTTGCCTTGCGGTCATTCCAGCTAATTAGATTGATTTCTTTCTGCCAGCCCTTGCTTCCTTCCCCCAATACCCCCAACTCCTGCGTAATTAAAAATTTAATATCTGCCATGCGTGTTCCTCCCTTTTGTTTTTTTCTGAACAACTTGTATTGATTACTAATTAAAATATTGATGATTTTTAACCGAAACATCTGTTCTTTTTACATATTAAACCATTAATGGTATTTTGTCATCCTTATTTTATATTATTTATTATAATAAAACCGCCCATGACTAAAAAGCCGGGCGGTTCAGATAGTTTATTGAAATTTGCAATCAAAATCAGAAGAAAGACAAGGCAACAATACTGACCAAAAAACTTACCAAAACGATACCAATAATGATAAGTACCGTCAGCCTCTGTTTTTTGTTTTGCATCCCCCGGTTCATGAAGGTCACAAATACACCCCCCAATATAATTAAAACCTGGCGGCATGAAAGCTACCAGGCTTTTTACTGATATTTACATGATTTTATTTGCTGACAAGCCGGTATATTTACGGTTATTTGTCATATGAAACGCAAGAAATATTAGAATTTCTTCTTTTTACGAGCCGCCTCTGATTTTTTCTTTTTCCTTACACTGGGCTTTTCGTAGTGTTCATGTTTTCTAATATCCTGTAAAACTCCTGACTTTTGACAGGAGCGCTTGAATCTCTTCAATGCACTGTCCAGGGACTCGTTTTTACCTACTTTAACTTCGCTCATTATATCCCTCCCCTCATATGACCAGGCTATATAAGCACCTAAATATTGTACAATTTATTATCATTCAAAGTCAAGTTATTCCGGGGGCCAACCCATTTCTTTCCCTCCCAGCAAATGGTAATGGAGATGGAAAATTGCCTGTCCCCCCCAGATGCCGCAATTATTTACCAGACGAAAGCCCTGTTCGGCAATGCCCAGAGTTTCAGCCAGCTGAGCGGCCAGTAACTGTAACTTTCCCAGTATTTCGATATGTTGTGCCCCAACCTGACTTAAGGATTCTATATGCATTTTAGGCATAAGCAGAAGATGCACCGGGGCCGCGGGTTCAATATCCTTGATTGCAAGTACATAATCATCCTGATAGATGATTTCAGACGGGATTTCACCGTTAATAATTTTGCAGAACAAGCAATCTGTTTGGCTCACAGCTTTCACCTCCTCAATGCTGTATAAATTCTTTTAGGCCAGAGGGCTTAATCCATTTTATCAGAATTTTTGATTATACTAAATGTATTTTTGCTTTTCGAGCTGGATATTAATTAATTTTCTGTCAAAACCTGATCGCCGCAGCATTTTTCCTAGATTTGCTGTGACAATACCTGTTTGTGCAGGTGTTCACTGCCGGCTATCATCGATAACATCTGGGCATCACGCAGATATTTTTCCGCCGGATGGCCAACCGTGAATCCTAACCGTCCAATGATATTAACCGCCTGGAAGGTTGTACGCTGCGCTACTCTGGTGGCATATAGCTTTGACATGTAAGCTGCCCGGGAATAATTGTCATCCTTGTCAATATAATATGCAGCACGCATTACTGCCAACCTTGCCGCATCAATCTCGGTTGACATTTCCACCAGGGCGGAGCTTACATATTGGTTCAAATTTAAATTGCGGTTCAGCATTTTGTTGGTGCGGGCCACTTTCAAGGTTAATTCAAATGCAGCCCGGGCAACGCCAACCCCAATCGCAGCCACCAGCGGCATGTTGCGATCATATATCTGGGTGAGGAGAAAATAACCTCCTCCATCCCGTCCGATCCTGTATTCAAGCGGAATAGAGGCATCTCTGAAACCCATCTGCACCGTATGGCTGGATCGCATGCCCACTTTATTTAATACTCTGCCGGTTTCCAGTCCCGGAGTTTTAGCGGGCACGAGATACATCTGCAGATGTGATTTTTGTTTGGATTCCTTGCTTCGGGCCAGTACTACCACAAAGTCCGATGCTGCACCGTTCATGACAAAATCCTTGGTACCGTTGAGCGAGATCTGGTCATCTTTTAATTCTGCGGTGGTAGTTATCCTGGTTATATCTTCACGCGGACGGCTGCTGCGCTCCAAATCATTTTCGGGGGTAATTTCACTGATTGCCAAACAAGCCAAATGAGGTCTTTCTGCGCAGAGATCAGGTAAGAATTGCTGCTTTAGTTTTTCGCTGCCGGTAATCAGCAAGGGGGTAAGCGCAAAAATATTCATAACCACGACCGCTGCAGCTCCTGCACATCCCAGCGCGATTTCTTCAATAATGCTGGTGGCTGCCATCATGCTCAGGCCTCTGCCCCCATATTCTGCCGGAATGATAGGGGCAAGCAAATTCATTTTGGCCAGATATTCAGGAATTTTCCAATCTACCTTGTCATCACCGATTCTATCCAAATAAGCTCCGCGTTCAGCTATTTTACTGACGGATAATTCATGCACATCCGATATAAGCTGGTTTCTTTCCTTGTTTAAGGTAAAAGCAGGCATTGCTTTTCTCCTTCCTGTTCGTCAAATGATTTATAACTGGGCAGCAATTAGCGATTTATGAAACTGCTCACTTCCGTCAATAATCGAAAGCATTTCCGCATCCCGCAAATATATCTCCGAGGGATAGCCTTTGATACATGCCCGACCCCCGACGATTTCCATGGCTTTGCTGCTGATTTCATGCGCAGCCCGGCTGGATAAGATTTTAGCTTTTGAAGACGCCTGGGAACTATCCAGTTCCTTGTCAATCAGCCAACTGGCCAAATAGACGCTTTGACGGGCAGCATTCAATTGGGCTGCCATATCCACCAAGGCAAAACTGACGGCTGATTCTTCAAAACTCGGGTGCCCCATAATATTGCGTTTTTTGGCTACAGCTACGGCGGTTTCAAAAGCTGCCCGCGCTACTCCCAGAGAAACTGCACTGGCATAGGGCAACATCCGGTCAAGATTTTGCATAAAAATTAAAAAGCCGCTGCCTGGTTTGCCAACAATGTATTGGGGCTCGACTTTAACATTTTCGAAAATGATCTCACATGAATTACAGTATTTTAAACCGATTTTATGCCTGACCGCTCCCATTCGTATTCCTGGCAGGGATACCGGCAGTACGACGATCTGCAAGCCGGATTTTTTTTCGGAGCGATCCAGAGAAACCAGGACTGTAATAAAACTTGCCACCTGGCCGTTTAAAACATAATCCTTAAAACCGTTTAATATCAAACAATTATCTTGCCAATATCCGGTTACTGAAGAACTTATTATTTCAACCTGGGAATTCACTACCGAAATATTCAGGTTGGGGCGATTCTCGGTCATCGCCAGCGCACCGAGACGTGCTTTCCCGCCGGTCAGTTGGGTCAAAAATTCCTGCCGCTGTGCTTCGGTTCCGGAAGTAACCAGGGGACTGACGGTATGCATATTGGCAACTGCAACTGTCGCAACACCGGCACAGGCTACGGCAATTTCCTCCAGAATCATGGTGGTAGTAAGATGACTTAAACCCCGGCCGCCGTACTTTTGGGATATGCCGGGGGCAAGCAGATTATGTTCAGCCAAAAGATCAACCGCTGACCAGTCAAAGTTTTCATTTCCCTGGGCATCATAAAGAACAGCCTGGGGCGCAATTTCTTGCCGAGCCAAATCGCGCACCATCATCACCAGGTCCCGGTCCTGATCGGAGATAGTACTTCTAAACATATCAAGTCCTCCTAGTTGCTACGAGTCTTTTGCCAGATAATATAATCCATAACGGAGCGCCGCCGTTCCCGTGGAAGAGTATAAAGTGTATTGATGATCTGCAGCAATTCCTGATCATCATCTTCGGAATTGGTAATATTGTTTACTGCTGACGTTTCCGTATGGCTGGATGAACTTTCCATGAAATACTCTATTGGCTTGTCCAGAAGTTCAGCAATATTTTCCAGTTGCGTAAGGTATAAACGCCGTTTGCCCTTTTCATAGTTGGATAATGTTGATTGCGCACATCCCAACATATTCGCCAGCTGTTCCTGGCTTAGGCCGGCTTCTTCGCGGGCCAGCTGCAGCTTTTTGCCAATCTCCTTAAATCCCATGGGTAGACCCCTTTCACAATTGTTGTAAAATTATTATTCCGAATGCTGTTTAATAAAGTATTCAGAAATTACCGCCGCTCTATGCATATATTTCCCGTTATTACTTGGGAGTCAGCAGACGCGATTTCAACCGTTACTGACTGACCGCACAAATTCTCTTCAGATTGAACCGCGACTTCCAAATAGTTGTCTGTCATTCCTATATATTTATCTTTACCTGATTTTTCTTCAACAAGCAAGTTAAATCGTTGGCCAATAAATTGTTTTGCAAATGCCAACTTCTTATTTTTCGCTAATTCAAGTAATTTTTCGCTGCGGAGATTTTTTTCTGGCTCAGGTACTTGCACAAACATTTGCGCTGCTCTGGTACCCTTGCGTATGGAATATTTAAAAACATGCAGATCAGACAAGGGTAATTCTGCAATCAAATCATATGTGTCCTTAAAATCCCGGTCGGTCTCGGCGGGGAAACCAACCATGACGTCAGCGGTAAAGGCCATGCCAGGTATGCGGGCAGCGGCAAAATTTATTAATTGCTTGTAATAATCGCGGTCATAATGCCGGCCCATGGCTTTGAGTACTGCGTTGCTGCCGCTCTGCAAAGGAATGTGTAAATGCCTGCACATACGCCGGTCGGCCGCCAATATGGACAACAGCTTTTCGTCAAGCTCCAGCGGTTCAATTGAGCTTAAACGGATCCGGTACGGCCCCGCAATTTGATCCAGAATTGCGGCAATCAGACGGCTTAAATCCCAATCAGGGATATCTGCTCCATAACAACCAGTATGGATGCCGGTGAGCACGATTTCCTTGTAGCCAAGCTGCACCAATTGATCTATTTCCTGCAGGACAATTTCCGGTGCCTTGCTTCTAACCGGTCCCCGGGCCATCGGTACAATGCAATAACTGCAAAAGTTCTGACACCCATCCTGGATTTTGACGAAAGCCCGGGTGCGCTGATGGTGGTAACTGTACAGGATTTTCCGCGGTTTATCTGCACGGGTAATGGGGCTAACGAAGATTTCTTTGCTTGCATGGCCGCGCTGCATATAATCCTCTATAATAACAGCCAGGTTCTCCTTGTCATGATTGCCAACCACCAGGTTAACCCCTTCAATTGCTGCGAGTTGCTCTGCATCGACCTGGGCAACACAGCCGGTTGCCACCACCAGTGCATCCGGGTTGCGGCGCACTGCCCGTCTTAGCATGGCCCGTGATTTGCGGTCACTGACATGGGTAACCGTACAGCTGTTGATTACATAGATATCAGCTGTATCATCAAACTCCACCAGTTCATAACCACGGCTTACGAAATCTTCAATCAAAGCCTCGGTTTCCACCTGATTGACCTTGCAGCCCAGGGTATGAAATGCAATTTTTTTCATAAGACCAACCTGCTTCTTTATTTTACTTCATGTGAGTCTATGTTGTCTTCCCCTGCGCCCAGATCAGCCAGTTCGTATAGAATAATGGATAAAGCTGCCAGAGATGCGGTTTCTGTGCGCAATATGCGCGGCCCCAGCCCGGCAGTCATAACCCCCCGGGAGCGTGCCATTTCAACTTCAGATAGGGCAAAACCGCCTTCCGGACCGATAATTAAAAAAAGCTCCGGTTCACATAAAAGTGAAGGTCGCTTCTCCGTCAGCAATTCTTTCAACCCATGCCGGGTTTCGTTTTCATACAGCATGATGGCCGGTTTGCCGTTGATAATCTCCAGCATAAGCGGCAGAGAACCAGGCTGATGAACAGATGGTATATGGTTGCGCCGGCACTGCTTACAGGCTTCGCGGGCAATCGCCTGCCATCTCTTCTGTTTCTTGGCCGCTTTTTCTTGATCCAGCTTCACCACCGCATGTTGGCTGAAAAAAGGATAGATGGCAGCAACCCCAAGCTCAACCGCCTTTTGCATGATAAAATCCATTTTATCGCCTTTGGCGATTCCCTGCACTAATGAAAGCCTAAGCGAGGGCTCTGCGCTATGCGCAAGCATCCGGATAATTTCGCCCTCAATTCGGCCGTTGTGCAGTCCTTGTAACCGGATTTCGTATTCCCGGCCCAGCCCGTCAAAAATGCTCACACTGTCGCCCGGCCCGAGCCGCAAAACTCTGTCTATATGACGGCTCTGCTCCTGATCGAGCCTTACCTGCCGGTCACTTATATCCTGGGGGCAGACATAAAAACGGTGCATGATTGCAAACTCCTTAGCCATCAGAAAGATCACACAGAATTATTTTTTTGGGCTACAATACCCATCCATTCGTTTTCTTGCAGCACCTGCCTGATTTCAAAGTCATAACTTTCCAGCTGCTGCCGTACTTGTGGCCAGCGGCTGTCAATGATGCCTGAGCAAAACAGGTATGCCCCACCGGACAACAACTCGGCGGCCCGAGGAATCAGCAAAAATACGACTTCTGCAGTAATGTTGGCAAATATATAATCAGCCTTAAAACCGGCCAGATCTTCCGTAATATCTTTGACTTCGACGTTTACGACCTCTTCCAGACTGTTCATTTTTATATTAGCCCGGGCAATCCTGACTGCCAGTTCGTCAATATCCATCGCCAGCACCTGGGCGGCACCTAATTTGGCCGCAGCAATCGCCAGGATTCCGGATCCGCATCCGGCGTCGATAATATTTTCTCCGCCTTTAACGTACTGGTCAATAAAACGCAGACAAAATTGGGTTGATGCATGACTGCCGGTTCCAAACGCCATGCCCGGGTCAAGCTCGATAACCACCTCGCCGGGCTGCGCTTTATATTCTTCCCAGGAAGGCTTGACGACCAGGCGATCACCAATTTTAAAACAATGGTAATATTTTTTCCAGGACGTTTCCCAATCTTCTTCCTTTACTTCACCCAGGATCAGCCGGGAGCAGACTGAAAAATTTTCTTCCACCAATTGCAGTGATGCTTGCAGCTCATCTAAAATGTCGCGTTCCTCGGGAAAATAGGCCTTGATTAGAACCAAATCGTGCTCCCCGTATGTAGGGATAACCGGCTCTTCAGCAATTCCAGCCACGATTTGCCCAATTTCTGACCGGTTAGGGACAATGCTGACCCCACCGGAACCAAGGTTGTGAAAAATTCCGGCCACAGCTTCTACGCATTGGCCTTCTGTAACTACCGCATATTCTTTCCAGTTCAATTATTATTCCCCTTTATCCCATGGCATCTTTTAACTTATCAATAATTCCTTTTTTACTTTCTTTACTGTCACTATCATCATAAAAGCTCTGCAGCAGTTCTTTTTGCCGTTTGCTTAATTTAGTCGGTATTTTTATTTTCAGGTAAACTTTCAAGTCACCGCTGCGCTGGCCGTGCAAATGAGGTATGCCTTTGCCTTTGACTGTCAATACGTCACCGGGCTGACTGCCGGCTGGAATTTCCAGTTTATGACTCATGCCGCCCAGCAACGGCACTTCAATTTCAGCCCCCAGCGAAGCCTGTACAAAATCTATTTCCGTTTCCGTAATGAGCGTATAACCATCGCGGGTGAACCTCTCATGCGGACGGACTACGATGATGATATAAAGATCTCCCGCCGGACCTCCGTTAATCCCTATCTCACCTTCACCCTGCATGCGCAGACGGGCACCGGTATCAATGCCGGCCGGGACACGAACATTTATGGTGCGTTTCTTTCTGACTTTGCCGGTTCCTTTACAAGCAGAACATGGTTTTTCAATTATTTTGCCCTCACCCTGACAGCGGTTACATGGTTTCACCGTTTCAAAACGTCCGAAAGGTGTACTCTGGGCACTGCGCACCTGACCTGAGCCTTTGCACTGGGGACAAGTTTTAATCGGGCTGCCCGGTTCTGCTCCATTGCCTTTGCAGGTGCCACATTTTTCAATCCGCTGCAGATCAAAATCCTTTTCACTGCCAAAAACGGCTTCCTCAAAATCTATATCCAACCTTACTTCCCGGTCACTGCCACGCTGCGGTCCGCTGCGCCGGCGTTGTCCACCGCCCCCGGCGGCACCGAAAAGCAGATCAAAAATATCACCGAATCCGCCCATTCCTTCGCCAAATCCACCAAATCCGCCGGCTCCGCCCCGGGTCGGGTCAAAAGCATCGTGTCCGAAGCGATCGTAAGTAGCCCTCTTTTGATCATCACTTAATATTTCATATGCTTCGGCTACTTCTTTGAATTTTTCCGCCGCATCCTTGTCATCCTTGTTTACATCGGGATGGAATTTTTTGGCCAGTTGCCGATAGGCTTTCTTAATTTGATCAGGGGTTGCATCACGTGACACCCCCAATATATCATAATAATCTCTTTTATCGGCCATTTTTCCCCACCTTCCTGCTTGCCACATTAATTATTTTACAAAATTCCCGGAACAGATTAACACGGATTGATCAAGCTACCGCCAGAACAGCAGTGTTATCGATGCTCATCCGTGTTAAAACTTAATTGTTTTGCAGCTATTAAACGCTTTAGTCTTCGTCCGGAATATTGTAATCCGCGTCAAACACGCCATCATCTGCTTGATCCCCCGGATTTGCCTTTTCATAGGCTTTGGCTGAAACTGCATAAATGGCATTGGTCAGTACCTCGGTTTTGGCGGCAATGTCGTCAATGTCGCTGCCTTCCAGGGATTTTTTCAGCTCTTCTTTGGCATCTTCAATTGAATTCCGGTCACTTTCCTCGATTTGCTCGGCAAAATCCTTCAGCGTCTTGTCCGCTTGATAAATCATACTGTCAGCCGCATTGCGGGTTTCAATTTCCTTTAAGCGTTTCTCGTCTTCTTCGGCATAAAGCTCAGCGTCTCTTACCATACGGTCGATCTCATCATCATTCAGGCCGCTGTTGCCGGTGATGGTGATGCGCTGCTCCTTATTGGTGGCCAGATCTTTGGCTGTTACCGATACGATACCGTTAACATCAATATCAAATTTTACCTCAATCTGCGGTACCCCACGCGGAGCCGGGGGAATCCCGGTCAGCTGAAATCTTCCCAAAGTGACGTTATGTTCAGCCATTTTACGTTCACCCTGCAGAACGTGAATATCTACCGAAGGCTGGTTGTCGCCGGCGGTAGTAAATACCTGACTTTTCTCAGTAGGGATGGTGGTATTGCGGTCTATCACCCGGGTAAATACGCCGCCCAGGGTTTCAATACCCAAGGACAGAGGGGTTACATCCAGCAAAACTACATCGGTGATATCCCCGGTTAACACCCCGCCCTGGATGGCCGCACCCAGGCCAACAACCTCATCAGGATTTATACCTTTAAACGGTTCTTTGCCCAGGAAGTTCTTAACTGCATCCTGAACCGCCGGAATACGGGTCGAACCGCCTACCAGAATAATCTTGTCAATATCAGCAGGTTTCGTGCCGGCATCCTTCATCGCCTGTTTGAGCGGACCCATGGTTTTCTCTACCAGATCGGCAGTCATTTCATTGAATCTAGCCCGGGTAAGCGACCTTTCAAGATGCAGCGGTCCCTCCTGGGTAGCTGTAATATAGGGTATGTTGATATCCGTGCTCATCATGCCGGATAGTTCATGTTTGGCTTTTTCGGCTGCTTCCTTCAGTCGGTGCATAGCCATTTTGTCATTGCTTAAATCGATACCGTTGGCAGTTTTAAATTCCTGGGTCAGCCAATTAATGATTCGGTCATCGAAGTCATCACCGCCCAGACGGTTGTTGCCGCTGGTCGCTTTGACCTCAAAGGTTCCATCACCGATATCTAAAATGGATACATCGAAGGTTCCTCCACCCAGGTCAAATACCATGATGGTCTGGTTCTCTTCTTTGTCCAAACCATAGGCCAGCGCTGCGGCGGTTGGTTCGTTTATAATCCGCAGCACTTCCATACCGGCGATTTTGCCGGCATCTTTGGTGGCCTGGCGCTGTGAATCGGTAAAATAAGCCGGCACGGTAATGACCGCCTGAGTGATTTTTTCTCCCAGATAGGCTTCCGCATCGGTTTTCAGCTTTTGCAGGACCATGGCTGATATTTCCTGCGGTGAATAGGTTTTACCCTCAATCGATATCTTGTAATCGGTTCCCATTTTTCTTTTTATTGACGTTACGGTTCTATCCGGGTTAGTGATTGCCTGTCTTTTGGCAACCCGGCCTACCAGCCGCTCACCGGTTTTTGAAAAGCCAACCACCGATGGAGTCGTTCTCTCTCCCTCGGCACTGGCTATAACAACAGCCTCGCCGCCTTCCATAATGGCAATTACTGAATTGGTCGTTCCCAGGTCAATTCCAACAACTCTTCCCATTCTAAAGGACACCTCCACTAATTCATAAATTTTTCATGTCATTTTCGGAAATCGCCCTCTCGCTATTTCCTTTTTATAATAACAACCATTTAAAAAGTTTTTGGCTGTAATCCAGTTATTTACCGCTGACTTTGACCAGGCTGGGCCTTATTACCCGGTCATGCATGATATACCCTTTGTTCAGTTCTTCCAGGATCGTATTTTCCGGATGTTCATCGCTGCTTACCACCATCAGAGGTTCGTGATATTGGGGGTCAAAGGGTTTGCCCACACATTCAATCTCTTGCACACCCTCCTGCCGGAGCAGATCTAATAGATTTCTGGCGGTAATCTCCATGCCTTTTTTTAATCCTTCAAAGTCCTGGGTAACACTGGCGGCTCCCATACCCCGGTTTAAATCATCAATAATCGGCAGCAGCTTTTTGATAATAGATAAATGAGCAAATTTTATATACTCTTCCTTATCCCTTTGACTGCGCTTTTTTATATTCTCGATTTCAGCCAGACTTCTTAAATACTGGTCGTAATATTTCTTGGCTTCCTCACTTTTATCCAACAATTGTTCCTGCAGCAGCTCAACTTCACTTTTTTCCGCAGTTGTCTCTGCCTGCCTGGTATCTTCATACGCAACCGCAGAATCCTCATTCAAAACATTCATTTCCTCTTTATCATATGCATTATTGTTCATATCATTATCACTCCTACTCCATATTAGGCACTTTGGCAACATCCAGTGCAGTCATTTTAATAATGGTATTTATTTTTAAGATAGCAACAGTGACATCTGCGGCGGTCTTTATGGCATACATCTTAACCCAGGTCGGATCAACGATCCCGGCCTCCATAACATCAATAATCTCCCCGCTGTCGCAGTCCATCCCTATGGAACCGGACGCATTCTTCATCTGAGCGGCAACAACTTCTTCCATTTTCTCCAACGGGTTAAAGCCAGAATTCTGTGCGATACAATGGAACGGTTTTAACAAAGCCTCTTTTACGCATATAACACCGTAGGAACTCATTCCCCTCAGTTCCCAGGCCAGTTCATTCAGATTCTGGGCCGCCCAAATCTCAATTGATCCCGCCCCAGGGACAATCCCTTTCTGCAGCGCCGCCTGCACAGCTGCGGCAGCATCACGGGCAATTCGTTCTCTTTCTTCCACCAATTCCGCGGTGGCCGCTCCGATCAAAATAGTTGCCGTGCTTTCGCCGCCGCCATTATATAACAGAGTATGGCCGGCCTTCTGATCGACCTCCACTTTTTCCGCAAAGCCAAGATATTTTTGCAGCATTTCTGCTTCCTTGTTGAGTGCGCTGCGTTTAATTTTACGGGCACCACTGCTCTTGGCGATACTTTCCATTTCCAACCGGGAAACCCTTTGTATAGCCATGATGCCGGCATCGCTGAAACTCTGCTCGGCTATATCGTCAATGCTGCGGTCAGTTACCACCAGTTTAACTCCCATTGCAGCTATTTTGTTCAGGTTATGCTGATATTGTTCCTGATTACGCAAAAAATATTGAAAGCCGTTCTCTGTGCCGCGAGCCTCGCTGTCAACTTCTTCAGGGGCCAGCGCATCGTTGAGCAGAAGAATCTTCACATTATCAAGAGACAGCGGCATTTCCTGGTTAAGCGGCTCCCGGTTGATAAGCACCCCGGTGAATACCTTGCTTTCCACTGCTTCCCGGGCTACCACTGTATCACAAAAGGTAAAATCAGGGGCAATCAATCTATCGATGCCAACAATTTTTGCGCCTTCAATAACCAGGCGGGCAAGTTCCATCTCCCCACGTCCGGCAATAAGAGCAACGTTCAGAAGTTTTTCATCGTCAAGCGATTCAATCTTGATACTCTGGGACTTTATCACTTCCAGACAATGCTCGGTGCCGATGGTAATGCCCTGAATCACTTTGGTCACCGGCACTCCTTTCAATACCTGCTCTGCCCCGACCGAGATCATGGCCCCGGCCAGCAAAGTAGCGGTGGTGGTTCCATCGCCCACCTCAGCCTGTTGGGCTTTAGCGGCGTTGATGATCATGCGTGCGGCCGGGTGGTTGACCTCCATCAGCTTTAGAATGGTAACCCCGTCATTGCTTATAACCACGTCGCCAAACTTGTCAACCATCATAATATCAAGCCCTTTGGGACCAATCGTTCCTTCGATCGCCTGTGATATTACACGGGCAGCATTGGCGTTGCTTAACAGCGTTTGAAATTTCTGATCTACTTCACCGTTTACAAGGTTTTTCTCTGTCATTTTTATCTCCTGTTTATATGTGTTTTTTCAGTAATTCTTCAATAAATGACCGGACTGAGTCGAGCGTACCGGCGGCTTTCCAGTATTCCATCCGTACCGGACCGATCAATCCCATCTTGCCCATATCACCGCTGGTCTTGTAGCCGGTAAATACCAGACTCATTTCCCTGATGTCTTCGGATACGTTTTCCTTGCCGATGCGATAGTCGACTTTTTGCGTGATGCTGTCCGGCAGAATATCTTTGAGCAAATCATCCTCTTCAAGAAGGGTGAGGATGCGCTTCAATTTGTAAAGATCCTTAAACTCAGGTTCATTAAGTATATTCAATGCGCCGCTGATGAGCACTTTTTCTTCGTTTGAGTTCTCCAGCAGATTATCGATTGCATCCAGCGCTTTGTTAATCACCTGTCGGCGTTTTTTCAAATCTTCCCTCAGCATTTGCAGCTGACTACGCTTCATTTCAGCTAGTTTTTTTCCTTTAAAGACCCGATTGAAAACATCGGCAACGGATTGCAGATCACTGGTGGTAACGCTTGTAGGGATATCAATCTTGCGATGCAGCAAGAGGCCGATATCTGTCACCATCAGCACCAATGCCTGACCTTCCTGGATCGGAATCAGATGCAAATACTGAAACCGGGTGAATTTAATGGAAGGTACAATTATAAATGAAGTATAATTGCTGACCTGGGCTAGAAAATTTCCTACCCCCTGGGCGATTTCACCCCAATCACGAATATTTTCATTTAATAACTTCTCTAATACTTCCATTTCCTCATCGTTGAGATTTTCTTTTTCCATCATCCAGTCAACATAGTAGCGGAAACCCTTTTCAGATGGAATCCTCCCCGCTGAAGTATGGGGCTGCTCCAAATAGCCCATCTCTTCCAGATCGGCCATTTCATTGCGTACGGTAGCAGCACTTATATTCAACCCATGTTTTCTCACAATTGCCCGTGATCCGACCGGTTCAGCCGTTTCCACGTAATCTTTGATGATCGATTCCAGAATGTATTTTTTTCTTTCATCCAAACTCATATTTTTCACCACCTACTCTGTTAGCACTCGCATGCATTGAGTGCTAATTGGTGTTTATTAAAAAATATCACCAGTGCCAATCTTTGTCAAGCCGTATCGGCGAGTTACGAATATGACTTCGGTTTGGGGGTCAGGCTCCAGTCTTTACAGAAGTTCTGCCAGCAGTTGGTTGGAAAGGAAATAACCACGGTGGCTAAGGCATATACGATCCTGATCGGCAAGTAAAATTCCTTCCCGGCTGAACTTCTCAATTATAGAATGATACTCCTGATAAAAATCTATACCGAACCGATCCATAAATTGCTGCCGGGATATTCCTTCGGTCAGGCGCAGCCCTAAAACAACCGCATCAACAAAACGATCACGATCATTCATGATTTCCAGCGTTTCAACTGCAACCGTGTCAGTTTGGGATGTAATTTCCGGGCAGGATTTTATCTCTTTGTTCATCCACCTTTGTCCGTCCCGGAAGCTGACTGCACCCGGGCCCAGTCCCAGGTATTCACCCGCTTGCCAGTAGATAAGGTTGTGCTTGCACTCATAGCCCGGGCGTGCGAAATTGGAAATTTCATAATGATGAAAGCCCTCGTTTATAAGGCAATCCAAGGCATCATAATACATATCGGCTTCCTGATCTTCCGACAGGGCTTTGTATTTGCCTGCCTTGATCTGCTGAGCGAGCGCTACGCAAGGATCAAGCTGCAGCAGATAGGTGGAAATATGCCGGGGCCCACAAGAAACTGCCATCTTTAAGTTGTATATCCAGTCATCATGAGTCTGACCGGGAATGCCGTAGATCAGATCCAGATTGAAATTTTCAAACCCGGCTCTGATTATATCATCCACCGCTTCCATGGCTGCTTGCGCCCCGTGGATTCTTCCCAGAATTTTCAGTTCTTCATCCCGAAAGCTCTGTACCCCCAGGGAGATGCGATTGATACCGGCACTTTTCAGTTCCTGCAGACGATCGGAGTTAAGGGTAGCGGGATTGGCTTCCAGGGATATTTCTGCTTGGGGCAGGATGTGCAGATGATGCTCCAAATCGGTCAGGATTATGTTAATCTGTTCCGGGCTGAGCAAACTGGGTGTTCCTCCGCCCATATAGACGGTACTGAATTGCCGGTTTTCCCAGTTGGCAGCCTGTTGCTCCATTTCCCGCAGCAGATTCTTGGTATACTTTTCCAAGCTGTCCCCATTCTGCAGAGGTAAGGAATAAAAATCACAATAGCTGCACTTCTGTAAGCAAAAAGGCACATGGATATATATTCCGGTAGCGCTGTTATTTATCACTTTCAATATCCATAACCGACATGAAAGCATCCCTTGGTACTTCCACCCGACCGATCTGTTTCATTCTTTTCTTGCCTTCTTTTTGTTTTTCCAGCAGTTTCTTTTTGCGGGTAATGTCGCCTCCGTAGCATTTGGCCAGTACGTCCTTGCGCATGGCTTTGACTGATTCGCGGGCAATGATCCGGTTACCGATGGAAGCCTGAATGGCGACTTCATACATCTGCCGGGGAATGATTTTACGCAGTTTTTCAACCAGTGTCCGGCCCCGGTAATAGGCCTTGTCCTTATGGGCAATCGTACTGAGGGCATCAACAACTTCGCCGTTTAAAAGAATATCCATCTTGACCAGGTCGGATTCCTCGTATCCTTTGAGCTCATAATCCAAAGAAGCGTAGCCTTTGGTTCTGGATTTAAGTCCGTCAAAGAAATCAAACAGAATCTCGGCCAGGGGTAAATTATAGCTAATCAGCACCCGCTGCGGGGTAATATATTCAATGTTAATGTAACTACCGCGTTTTTCCTGACACAGTTCCATCACCGTACCCACATATTCATTGGGAACCATGATCGAGGCCTTGACATAAGGCTCCATCACCTTTTCAATCCGCTGCGGATCAGGCCAGCGGGATGGGTTTTGTACAAATATTTCGCTGCCGTCAGTTAGCAATATGCGATAGATTACGCTGGGAGCAGTAGCCAGCAGGGTAAGATCATATTCTCTTTCCAATCTTTCCCGTATGATTTCCATGTGCAGCAGTCCCAGAAATCCGCAGCGGAAACCAAATCCCAGGGCATCTGATGATTCCGGTTCATAAATCAGGGAGGCATCGTTCAGTTTAAGTTTTTCCAATGCATCCCTCAGTTTATCAAATTCATTGTTTTCCAAGGGATAAAGACCGCAGAAGACGACCGGCTTGACCTCCTTGTATCCTGCCAGAGGTTTGGCTGCAGGTCTTACGGCGCTGGTTATGGTATCACCCACTTTGGTATCGGCTACATTTTTTATGGCTGCAGCCATATAACCAACTTCACCCGCCCGGAGTACTTCGACCTGGGTCATATAGGGAGAGATGACGCCAATTTCAATGACTTCATATTCCTTGCCGGAAGACATCATGCGAATCATATCGCCCTTGCGCAACTCTCCGCAATCAAGCCGGATATAGGAAATCGCTCCTTTATAGGCATCAAAGTAGGAATCAAAGATCAAGGCCTGCAGCGGAGCCTTTTCGTCTCCGTGCGGGGCTGGTATTTTGGCTACAATGGTTTCCAGCACCTCTTCAATACCGATGCCCAATTTGGCAGAGATGGGCAGTATTTCTTCCTGGTCAATACCCAAAACGTTTTCCATTTCCTGTTTGACCATTTCCGGTTCTGCTCCGGGCAGATCAATCTTGTTTACAACCCCTATAATTTCAAGGTTCAGGTCCATGGCCATATATACGTTGGCCAACGTCTGGGCCTCAATCCCCTGGGAAGCATCCACGACCAGCAGGGCTCCTTCACAGGCGGCCAGGCTGCGGGACACTTCATAGGAAAAGTCTACATGACCAGGTGTATCAATAAGATTTAGAATATAAGTTTCGCCATCACGGGCTTTATAATCAAGCCGTACCGGCTGCAGCTTGATGGTAATCCCCTTTTCTCTTTCCAGATCCATCTTGTCCAAGAATTGTTCGCGCATTTCCCGTTCGGAAAGAGCACCGGTAAATTGCATCAAACGATCCGCCAATGTAGATTTGCCGTGATCTATGTGAGCGATAATGCTAAAATTTCTGATTTTATCCTGCAATGTAACCCCTCCAGGCTGCTCCTAATTTATAATCCAACTATCCGGTAACTGTACGGAACAATTGCCATAAATTATAACGTAAAATCATCCCGCGGTTCAAATTAATCCTTTAAAAATCCACTTGGCGCAGTTTCAATTTATCGTTCCCCCGCCGATAACCATATCTCCCTCGTAAAATACTATAGCCTGTCCAGGCGTTATCGCCCTTACCGCTTCCTTGAACTCCACCTGAACCGTGCCGTTGCTGTTGGGGCTCAGCATGGCCCTTACCGGTTTGGCTGTATACCGAATTTGGGCCTCAACTTCCAAAGGTTGCCCCAGTTTTTCCATGGCAATCCAATTCAGATTGACCGCAGTGCAGCCATGGGAAAAAACTTCATCGTTGCTGCCGACAATGACTGCATTGCGCTGCGGGTCAAGGGCAACCACATAAACCGGATAACCCTGTGCCAGCCTCAGTCCGCGTCGCTGACCAATGGTATAGCGGATGATGCCTTGATGCTGCCCCAGCACTTCCCCCTGCAAATTAAGAATTGGGCCTGGCTGGGAACTACCCGGATAACGCTCTTCCACCAAACGAGCATAGTTATCATCAGTCACAAAACATATTTCCTGGCTCTCGGCTTTTTCTGCCGCTGCTAATCCCATTGCCCTCGCCATGGCTCTTATTTCGGGTTTTTTATATTCGCCTAATGGAAAAAGGCTGTGGGCCAGTTGCTCCTGATCCAGCAAATATAGGAAGTAACTCTGATCCTTGCGCGGGTCAAGTCCGCGATACAAAATATAGCGCTGCTGTTGTGAGTCATATTTGATGCGGGCATAATGGCCGGTAGCCAAAAACTCCATTCCCATTGATTGCGCCTGTTTTAGAAGATCCCCAAATTTAATCAGGCGGTTACAGACGACGCAGGGGTTGGGAGTCTTGCCCTGCAAATAATCATTACAGAAGTAATCAATTACCTGCTTGGCAAACAGATCCTGGTAATTAAAAACATAATGCGGGATTTTCAGTTGATCAGCTACCCGGCGGGCATCGTCGCTTACCGACCCGCCGCAGCAATCGGGCTCCTCTGCCGGTGAGCAGGGCATAAGATCCAGGGTCGCACCCGCCACTTCATATCCGGCTCGTATAAGCAGCCAGGCTGCCACGGAACTGTCAACTCCGCCGCTCATGGCAACCATAACTTTACCTGTATCCATTAAGTCTCCACCTCATCTTTTTTTGCCCCATCCCGGAAATTTTTGTTTTATCATAGCCAGAACCAGTTCTGATTCCTCCACTTTCAGGCTGTGGATAATCAATCCATAGACCGTAACCCCGAGGCCAATCCCCGTTGTAACACTGATTAAATAATTGATTTTATCTGCAAATGATAAATATTGTAACATATACTCAACACTATAGTTTACTACAAAATACATAACCGTTGCGCCCAGGAGCGCAATCACCAAACTGCGAAGTATCGTTCTGCCCCCCAACGGTCCCGATTTTATCCGCAACACCACAAACAAAACCAGCAAATTAAAAATGCCGGACAGAGAAGTTGCCAGCGCCAGTCCTCTAACTCCCATAGGGCCTGCCAGCTGCAGCGCCAGGAAAACATTCAGGCCGATGGTGATCACCGCTGCCAGCAACGGGGTAACAGTATCCTTGAGGGCGTAGAAACTGCGGTTTAATACCATTATTGCCGCATATGCGGCCAATCCCACACAGAAGTACAGCAAAACCTGAAATGTTGTATGCGCCATGGAGGCAGTAAACTGGCCCTGCTGAAACAGCAGTTTGATGAGCGGTTCACCTAAAGCAGCCAGACCAAACGCTGCTGGAATCGTAACCAGGAATATGGCTCTGAGGCCCAGCGAACTACTGCGGCGAAAACCAGCCATTTCACCTCGGGCGGTGAGCGCGGTCAGAGCAGGAAATATTGCAGTGGCGATGGCCGCCCCGAATATGCCAACCGGCAGGTTCATGACCTTCTGCGCAAGATTCAGGGCGCTGAGCATACCTGATCCGGCGGATGAGGCCAGATTCTGGACAACAAAAAGATTTAACTGGGATACACTTAAGCCAGCCAAAACCGGTACAACCAAAATCATGATTTTGATAAAACCGGGATTTTTATAGTCAAAGGTGAAATGATAACGAATACCAACCTGGCGTAAAGCCGGAATCTGAACCGCAAAATTAAAAACTGCACCAATCACTACGCCGATGGCAAATGCATGGATACCAAGCTGCTTGACCAGAGCAATTCCTATAACAATAATGAAAAGGTTGTACAAAACGCTGCCTATCGCGGGTGCGGCAAATTTGTTATATGAATTTAATATGCCCTGGGATATGCCACTCAGGGCCATAAAAAAAGTCTGAATGAACATGATATGGGTAAGGCTTATGGCCAGTGCAGCATAAGTAGTGGGAAGTCCGGGAGCCAGCAGCCTGATCAAGGGAGCCGTAAAAAAATAGGCCATGGCAATTAGTATAATAAGCAGCAGGACGATATAATTAAAGACTACACTGGCTGATTCCCACGCCTCTTCTTCCCGGCCGTTGCTTATGTAGGATGAGAATACCGGAATAAAGGCAGCGCTTAATGCCCCCCCCACCAGCAGCATATAAATAAAATCCGGAATGGAAAAGGCCGCCCGGTAAGCATCAGTCAGATAATTTTGACCAAACAGGGTCATCATCACCGCTTCCCGGGCAAAACCCAAAATCCTGGAAACAGCTGTCATTATCATCATGAACAGGGCTGCCCGGGCTATCGTTCGGCCGGCATTTGTCAATTCATTCAACTCCTTGTCCAAGCCGGTGATTAGATCTGGAATTTGCGCTTGCCTTCTTATCGCGTTCAGCATCAGATGCCATATGGCATCGTCGCTACGCTATCGCTTAAAGTGACATTATTACATTATTTTTTGAATTACGCAAAACTCTCACCTAATACAAAGAAAAAAACAGGAGTTTGCACTCCTGTCGGCGGTAAAAATTTATTTTAAAAACAGGACATTAAAAATCGTCCAGATTTTTTTCAGGTAATTAACAAATATACTGCACTGCTGTCTGGCAGCATGCCAGGCGCCTTCCCCTGCCTGGCTTATATCCTGACTTGATATACGATACTCTTGCCCTAGAGCAAAGACATTGACTTGTTGATTTTCAATCTGCCAACCTATGACCGGCTTGCGTTCCTCTGCGGTAAGACTGCTTATCCCCTGACTGCTGGTATTAAGGCCCAAAATAACCAGGATAATCACGGCCATTATTAACAGGGAACTGATTATTTTGCTCATTGAAGTTCTATTTCCTCCTTTAAAACCTGCATCAGTACATCGGAAAATAATTGGGCCGCATAATTGGCTTCCTCCAGAGTATTATAATCGCTGCCGAATTCCAAAAGCAAGGCATGGGGATGAAATTCCTGATTGTAAGTACCTGCTTTGGTGGTAACCCCTTTGATCAATCCGGGATACATTTTTTCTCCTTGTTCATATATAGCCTGGGCAAAAGCAAGATTCTTTTTCCATGCCGGATGGGGTTTGCGTTCATCGGTGCCCACAATGATAAGGATACGGGCACTCTTGCGTCCGGCGGCAGTAATGGTAGCGGCTTTGGTCGTACCGGGCAGACTGTCCCGATGTACATCAAACAAAGCCAAAACATTATCATTTTCTTGCAACAGCTGTTTTACAGTGCTGCGCGAATTAGTATAACTCTGATCATAATCAGGATAATCATGGATCTTGTCAATAAATTCGGCCGCTAAACCCTGAGCAGAGATATTTTTTTGCAAATTTTGCGCCACTTTGTTAACCAGACCCCGTTTTCCGTCCAAACGTGCCTTGCCACTGGTGGGTATATAACTTTCTGCACTGTGGGTGCAATAGATAAAAACCTTTTTGCCTCCAAACAGACTGGCATCAAATGATTGCTTCCGTATGTCTTCCTGAACTTCTTCTGTGACCGCAGCAGCCTTCGGCGCAACGGTTTCAGTTGCCGGTGTTTCAGGCCCGGCATAGGCCAGTACCTGAATGTGCGAATCGATCATATTTTCAGCAATACTGGCGGCCTGTATTTTATTTAAGCCAAGATTTAGCAGACTTTCATTGTCCAGAATCGGCAAATAGGTTTCCATAAACATCAAATCCGCCTGACGCTGGCTGATCTTGACCTCAGAAAAAGGCATACCCAAATTTATCGCTTGCAGCTTGTACAGAACTCCAGGAAAACCGGTGCTGAAATCCACCGTAAGTCCCGCCGCCACAGATAATAAAAAGAGCTGTATCAAAAGCAACCCTTTCAGAAAAGACTTAAAATTTTTTCTTCTCATTCCTGTCCACCCCGCCAAGCTTTTCCTGCTTTATTTTATGGCATTCAGACAGGGCTTAGAACCAGTTGAAACTTTAAAGTCTTTGGGTTCAGGGCTGCAAGTGTACCGCTGCCCTTAGTTTTCCCCTACATAAAAAAGCTATCCATATTAGCTCCAGTTCTTGACTGGACCAGCGTTTTGCGGTACGCTTTATGCGCCTGATGTGCTTTTACCAAGCTTTGCAGCAATTTGCTTGATAGAAACCCGTTCTTTAAGTAAACGTTCAATATGTAGGCGTTCCTCATCTGTTATTTATTCTTAGGCATTATACACACTCCTGATCGTCCCGCAAGGCATTAAAATAATATCTCACGCAGGGCAACCAGGAGAAGTTTTTTTGTAAGATTAAATGCAACCTTTACTTTGTAAGATTAAACGCAACCCTTTTCACTTGGCAGGGTCGCATTTACTTTGTCTATTGAGGCTATACGTTTACACAATTTTTTTACCCAGTCTTTTATTGCAATTTGAAAAACATAGTGATATAGTAGTTCTGTTAGCTTTACATATCCAAGGAGGTGAAAAGGTGGCCATAAGTAAAACACCTGCTAAAAGAGCTCGTATAGCAGAAGATAACCGGCTCAGAAATAAAGCCCAGAAAAGTAGGCTGAAAACCAGTATTAAAAACTATGAGGCTTCATTATCTGGGGATAATGTTGACGCAGCCAGAGAAAACTTAATCCAAGTAACCTCTCTGATAGATAAAAGCGTTACCAAAGGTGTTCTCCATAAAAACACCGCTGCCCGCAAGAAATCAGCTTTAGCCAAAAAATTAAACAGCATGGCGAATCAATAAAAATAAAACCTGTCAGCCGACAGGTTTTTATTTTTATATAGCCATTAATTGAAAATACGGCTGTCTTCGGCTGTACATGCCTGACATTATTTTCGGGCCAAGGCTTTTATATGGTTCGGGCGGATTATTTATTGCAGAATTCTGCGATCAGAGTCTCCATTAGTATACGCTGATCCTTGCTCTGACTTTTAATGCTGACATCCAGCTCAAGCAGTTTCTGGAACAACACCTGAATATCCTGCGTGGAAAACCGACTGCTTTTTTCCAGCATCTTGCGAATCACAAAATCTTTCTGTTTGCTCATCTCTGCGATCTGGTTGAATGAAAAACCGGCTTCCTGCCAAAATTTAATTTTTGCAAACGTCACCATTTGTCCGGTGATCATATGCAGCATCAGCAAATAGGGATGACCTTGCTCCTGCAGCTGCTGAAAAGCTTCCAGCGAAGCAGCAGTATTACGGTTCAAAAGTGCATCGGTAAGCTTAAAAATACTTGTTTCCTGACGGCTGTCCAGTTCATCGATCAGATCCCCGGCCTTAAGGCTGTCATTTTGAACTGTCAGTGCTGCCTTCTCGATCAGATTCTCCAGGTAATACATGTCCTGGCCGCTGGCAACCAGCATATTGATTGCCGCCGGATCTATGGCAATCCCTCTCTGATGGCATTTGTCCCTGACCCAATCACCCAAAGCCTTGGGACTGAGCGCCTTGACGTTTTCCGTATAGGCACGCTTGTTCAGTACTTTGGCAACCGGATTGGAGGCAACATGTTCCGGGCAGCAGATTACAAGTGTCTGGCCGGCCGGAATGGAAGCCATGTAATCATCCAATATATGAGCCACTTCTTCTGCTTTTTTGAGCTTGCGGCTGCTTTTACTAAGCCAGGCAGGATTTTTTATAACCACCACCCGCTGCAGAGAAAACAGGCTGCTGGAATGCAGCGTTTCCCCCAATTCAAGCGAACTCATTTCATCACTGTCCAGTAGCAGCACTTCCGGTTCTTCCCCGTCCTCCGCCTGAATCCTGGCAACGATCTTACTAATCCTCTGATCAATCAGATAGGGTTCATTACCCCAGAAGTAATAGATTTTCTGTACTTGTTCCATACGGCGCTGCTCCCTGCATATTTTGTATCCTGTTATGGATATTATAACCTATGCCCGTGTCCATCTGCAGCTAAGGTCAGATAAATTTATTAATTATGGTATAATCTAGGCGGATACTTATTTGAGAGTTTTGCATAATTCAAAAAATCATGTAATATGTCATTCTGAGCGCTAGCGAAGAATCTCGCAAATGCCGTAGATCCTTCGCTAACGCTCAGGATGACATTCTAAAAGCGACATTGCAATATAAAAATAATCAATTATGCAAAATCCTCATTTATAAATATAAACAGGCAACCGTATGCCGGTTCAGGAATTGTATTTAATCGAGGAGGAACTTTTATGGCTGAGCGTTATGATGTGATTATTATTGGGGCCGGCCCCGCCGGAATTTTTGCCGCCCGGGAAATATGCCGCAACAGTTCCGCCCAGGTTCTGCTGCTGGAAAAGGGACGCCTGGTAGATAAACGCAACTGCCCGGTCAGTGAGGGTGCAACCTCATGTATTCATTGCCAGCCCTGCTCGATTATGAGCGGCTGGGGCGGCGCCGGCGCTTTTTCTGATGGCAAGCTTACCCTGACGACAGAATTTGGTGGCTGGCTGAGCGATTATATCGGCAAAGAACAGCTGGCTGATTTAATTGATTATGTTGACAAAGTATATCTTCAACACGGCGCTCCTGAAACCGTCTATGGACAAAATGAGGAAGAGTTTGAATCGATGCGTCTGCATATGGCACGCGCCAACTTAAAGCTTCTGCCGGCCCGAATCAGACATATGGGTACCGACAACACTCTGAAAGTACTGCAGAATTTAAAAAATGAACTGGATCCCCATATCACTATAAAAACCGGGGAAACAGTAGAAGATATTCTGGTGGAAAAACGCCGGGTAAAAGGAGTTAAGACCAAAAAAGGTTCCTATTATGCCCCCCGGGTAATATGTGCTCCTGGTCGTGACGGGGCGCAATGGTTTTCCGAGCAGCTGCTGAAATTAAAAATTCCGCTCAGCAACAACCAGGTGGATATCGGGGTTAGAGTTGAACTGCCGGCGGTAACGATGCAGGACTTTACCGACAAAGTCTATGAACCGAAAATCGTCTACAACACCAAAGAATTTGATGATCTGGTGCGAACCTTCTGCGTGAATCCCAACGGTCACGTAGTCATGGAAAACACTAACGGCATCATTACCGTCAATGGCCATTCTTACGCGGAAAGCAAGAGTAACAACAGCAATTTCGCCCTGCTTTTAAGCCAGGAATTTACCGAACCCTTTAACCAGCCTATTATATATGGACGCTGTATTGCCAGTCTGGCCAACATGCTCAGCGGCGGGATTATTGTGCAGCGCTTCGGGGATTTAAAACGGGGTCGCCGTTCTACCAAAGCCCGGATCGCCAAAGGCCTGGTGGAACCTACCCTGAAGGCAGCGGTGCCGGGAGATTTGTCGCTGGTATTGCCCCATCGCTATATGGTGGGCATTAAGGAATGTCTGGAAGCTCTGGATAAAGCCATCCCCGGTCTGGGCGCAGACCATACCCTGCTTTACGGCATTGAGACCAAGTTTTACTCCGCCCGTCCGCAATTGAGCAACAACCTAAAAACCTGCATCGAAGGATTGTGGGCCAGCGGCGACGGTGCGGGCGTAACCCGCGGCCTTATCCAGGCCAGTGTTTCAGGAGTAGTGGCCGCACGTGAAATTCTTGCAGAAATTTAAAAACAGCCCCTGCCGATATTTTAGAGCGTCAGGGGCTGCCTTTTTGTCGGGCGACCTGAATACATTATCTGAGCTCAGTTGGGATAAAGGCATCCACCAAACCGATAACAAATGCTGCCAGTAAACTGCCCAAGAGCGATACACTAAGATAGCTGGGAATGATATACTGGGCCAGATATATGACCACAGCCGCTACCACAAATCCAACAATCCCACGACTGCGCGGGGATACGTTCTCTCCCAGCACCAATTCCACCAGATAGCCTAAAATGGCAATCACGACGGCGGCAAGCAATGCCCCCAAAAAGCCTGATACCTTGATTCCGGGAAGAAGATAACTGATTAGAAGCAAGACGATTGCTGATACAACAAAACGAACGATGGTGCGAACCATTTTGAAACCTCCTTTTATTGATCATATAATTTACTATAGAATAGTTTTACCCAAGTATTTACCGAAACATACATTCATTTAAACTGTTGAGGAGGCAAATTATGCATCTGAAAAAAATCAACGGTCACAGTTACTATATTCCTGCCCCTGCCAACATCGGCGTTTTTCATTTTAAAGACAAATACGCATTGCTAATCGACAGCGGTGACAACAAACAGCAGGCCCGCAAGATCGATGAAATATTAAAGGAGCAAAAACTATCCGTAAAATACATCATAAATACCCACAACCATATCGATCACTGTGGCGGAAACGGATTTTTCCAGGAACGTTCCCCAGGAATTGAGATATTAGCCTCAGTGCCCGAAAAACAACTGATTGAAGAAAACCGACTTTTTCCGGACCATTTGTATGGTGGCAAGGCACCGCATGAATTGGCCCGTCATTTTACAAAAAGCCCTGCCATCCATATAACCGATACTATTTTCCCTGGAACCTGCAAAATCAATGAAGAAAAATTTGAGATTATATCCTTACCGGGACACAGTCCCGGGCAGATAGGCATCGCCACTTGTGAACGCGTTTGTTATCTGGGGGATGCTCTCTTCAGCGAAGAAAAAATTGCCAAATATGATTTGCCATTTTTATTTGATATAGCCGCCCAGTTGGAGACTTACCAGACTTTGTCCCATTTGGATTATGACTATTTCGTACTGGGACATGCCGACCAGGTTTATGACCGGGAGCAATTACAACATCTTATCAACGTTAATCGTTCTCATCTGCAGGAGTATATCGACCTGGCCGGAGAAATTTTAAATCAGCCCAAAACCCGGGAAGAATTGCTGGAAGAGATCAGTATACTAAAAGATCTGCAGCTTGATTACAAAGAATATTACTTTTCACTTTCCACCGTCGGCGCAATCATCACTTATCTGTATGATAAAAAACTGCTGGTTTATCAGGTGGAAAACGGTAAACTTTATTATTATATAAAATGACCTGCATACTACCATTTCAGCCAGGCTAAAAAGCGGTTTTTAAAATATCCCCGGCGCCGCAGCATAACCAGGGTATAGCGCTTACGCTCCTGCAACTGTTTCCATAGGTTTATAAAAAAGATACCCGCCACAAAGGTCGACAGCAATTCGGTAAGCGAGAATGCCAACCACACCCCTTTTACCCCAAAATAATGCGGCAGCAGGATCAGCGAGGGCAGAAATATACCCAGCTGCCGCAAAAGCGAAAGATACATGGCCGCCGTTCCCTTGCCCAAAGCCTGCAATACGTTGTTCAGAATTATGATCGGGCCCATGATCGGCAAAAATAAAGTTGCCAAATGCAGGCAATCTATACCCATACTGATCAAAACCGGATCTTTTGAAAATATCTCTATCATTTCCCGGGCATAATTATGCATGATAAACCAGGCGATAATCAGAATGATAAAAGACAGAAATGAAGTCTTGAAAATCGTTTCCTTGACTCGATCCGGCTGGCGGGCCCCGTAAGCAAACCCGGCGATTGGCATGGCTGCCTGCGCCAGACCATAAACGGGCATATAAAAGATGGAGCGGATGCGGAAGAATACTCCCAGTGCGGCCACTGCGGTATGATCGTAGCCAACCAGTACTTTATTTAAATAACTCATAATAAAAACTGCCGACAGCTCCATTATAAGACTGGGCATACCTACCCGGTAAATTCCCGCCACAACACTTACCCGGGGACGAAAGTGAGACAGTTTCCAGGATAACAGGATTTTATCTTTAAACATCAGATAAATTAACACCACTGTACTTATCATTTGCGACAAAACTGTGGCTAGTGCTGCGCCTCGCATACCCAGAGCCGGAAAAGCTCCCGGCCCGAAGATCAGCAGCGGATCTAAAAGTACATTAAGAGAGACGGCAACAACGTTACACAGCATGGGTAAACGGGTATTTCCTTCTCCCTGTACAATATGGGAGGCGATCATGGGAATAAAGCTAAAAATACTACCGAGGAGGATAATAAAAAGATAATCACGGCAAAGCGTAAATATTGCCGGACTGCATCCAAAAATGAGCAAAAGCTGCTCCAGACTGACCAGTCCCAGCCAGGTAAAAAAAGCGCCATAAATTACAGCTATCATCAAACCGTGCCAGGCAATATTATCAGCTTCGGCATAATTCTTTTTTCCCAGGGTACGTGACAGCAAAGAAGTGATTCCCATCCCGGCAGCTGCCCCAGTCGAAGTCAGCAATACTTCAATGGGGATGCAGAAGGTCAGTGCAGCCAGGGCCGAGGAGCCTAGAAGCGAAACAAAGAAAGTATCAATTAAAGCAAAAAGAGCTGTAATCATCATCCCGGTCATGGCCGGAAAGGAGAGGCTGGCAATGAGTCTGCCCACTCTATCCTCACCCAGCGCTTGCTTCTTCATCACCCTCCCCCTTTCTTCCAAAACCTATGAAAGAAATGAGGGGATTAGTATTTAATTTAATTGCAGGTACATCGCTGGAAAGCCTTGGCAAGATTTTAGTTGATTTTTAGGATTAATATTTAATTTAAACGCAGGCGATTTTCGGATGCAGATTAAAGTTCCGACAAGACAAGCAAGGCTATTTGGAAACGGCCCACAGATAAAGCGAGGCAACCGAACCGAAAGGCGAATAGCAGGAACGATATTGTTGAAATGTATCTCGGGATAGATCAGGGAGTCCGTATAATTTCATCATTCCCCGGCGGATGCCGAGGTCGCCAAAGCTTACAACATCGGGCCTCTGAAGTGAAAAAATCAGCAGCATTTCAACGGTCCAAACCCCTACCCCCTTGAGCCGGGTCAGTTGTCGGATAATTTCTTCGTCGGACAAAGCAGCAAGCTTCGCGAAATCAACCTCGCCTGCCAGCGCTGCATCAGCAATTCCTTTTATATACCCGGCCTTGCGCAATGATATGCCGCACTGTTTTATATCATCAATGCCCAGCGCGGCAATAGTTTCCGCAGACAGGCTGCCGGTCAGATGAACCAGGCGATTATAGACGGTTTGCGCCGCCTGCTTCGAAACCTGCTGACTAATAATACTCTCAATCAAAGCCGCAAAGATATCCGGATTGGTTGCCCGTTGGATGAATCCGATCTCATCAATAATTTTCCCGAGCTTTTTATCCCGTTTTTTCAGGTAGTTTATTTCCTTCTCACCATACTGAAAATAAGCCACAAATTTCCCTTCCGGAAGCACGGGGACGGTTCTTTTGCTTCCTTGATGCTTCCTATGATTTAAAAATAAAGTTGAGAGGTATGCCGAGAATCCCAATAGTTTCACTTTTTTCTCTTTCTTTTCTTGGCATACTATTCATTCACATATTTATTAATTAATTGGAAGCAAAAAGAACGTCCCCATGCTTCCCTATATCCTCTGGGTCGTTAAAAAATTCTTTATTGTCTCAAAAACTTTAATGATGCTTTCAGCTGTGTCTGGCGTATGGCCGATATTGGGCAGATATAGTACCTCGGGTATATTCCCTGCTTGCGTCAGATCTTTAATAGCCCTTATATTCTGACTTGGATATACTGCATCGTCTTTACCTGAATAAATAATCAAAACAGGGCATTTCAGTTTATCAACATAGCTTGATGGTGATAATGCCTGGGCAAGCTCAGTGTGTGGTTCGGGGGCAGAACACTTATGGTAATCAGGAACCGGTTCACCACCTATTAATTCATCACCCAGATCAGTCCAATCCCATACTCCCATTAAAGATATGGCTGCTTTATAAGTATCTGGATGAACAGCTGCTTGATAAAAGGCTGTATAGCCTCCGTAAGAATGTCCCATGATTCCAATCCATTCAGGATCTGCTATGCCGTTATGCTTGGCCCATTCAACGCTTTCAAAAACGTCCTGTTGGGCCAGAAACATGTTTTTACTTGCCGCATCAGTATATTCGTTTCCATATCCTAAAGAAAATCGAAAATCAACTGATAATACAGCTATTCCAAGGTTTGAAGCTAACAATGCATATTCGTTTGGGGTCCATATATATCTAGCTTGCGGGCCGCCATGAGTATTTACTATTAAGGGTAGATTTTGCGGGCTTTTGCCCGGTGGCAAGGTTAAGTATCCAAAAACAGTTTGTCCGTCACTGGTCTTAAAGGAAAACGGGTAGGTGTGTCCCACATCCCTTTTAGGAATTTCTGACGATAAAAGCAAAGTCGAGGTCCTGTTTTTAATATCATATAACTGATAACTGCCATAATCCCGATCATCTCTGTGCAACAAGACCGCATAACCAAAATCAGGGCTGATTGCCACAGGAAATTGGTTTTCTCCCAAATCCTCTTGTACATAAGCCATAATTGCTAAAATATCATCGTTTAAACACACCAGATGGGCTTTATCATCCACATATATCGCAGTCAACAGTTCTCCTGTAGCCGGGTTTTTTAGGCCAAAAACAGGAATTCCGGCAAGAATAGCGACCAGCTCATCGGCCACATCTGCACGGGGATTTTGATAGATAATTTCCTTTGCCATGGTTTCGGGATCAACCTCATAGAGGGTAACATAGTTATCATAGAAATTGGTTTTAACTATCATTTTTTTATTATCTACAGTAAAGCCTACAATTTCATAATCACGGGTTAAAGACAAGTCAAATTCGATAATACGTTTCCACGGTTTGTCTGCACTCTCACGGTAAAGAATGTATTTATCCGTAACATAATTTCTTCGCTTGGCAATTTCAATGCAGGCGGCCCTCAAAACTCCGGCATTATCGTAGTAATTGACAACTGATTCCCCCTCCTTTGAAGGGTACTCCTCCTGGGGAGTCGTACTGGCGGGGACCTGAGCGGACGGGGTTAAATCTGATACATTGATCGCCTTGGGCTCACCCATTACACTGTACCACAGCACCTTGCCGTCTTCCGAAAATAGAAAACCTGGATATGAATAAGTTGCGTTGGATAGATAGTAATAAAGCAAATTCAACTCTTGGGCCGGCTCTTCAGCCTCAAGTCTTTTATACCACGAATTGCGTGCATTTATAATCAGCTTGCAAGCCGTAGCAGCAGTGATTTTGATGTTTTCCTGCATCGTAATTTTATCGTTCTCCGAAATAATACCGTAATCTTGGGCTATTTTTACCAAATCTGCATTCTTGGGGATATCAATATAAGTCATTCTCATAAGTGGATACAGAATGTCATCTCGGCAAACAAACCCGTTTATTTCCTCTTTTATATAACCTTGTTTTTGGGCAATATAACCGGGGTCTTCTCCCTGTTCAAATGTAATATATGGAATTGCTGCCTTTAGAAAGGTTTCCATGACCACGTAAGAATCCGGTTGTTGTTTACCAAGAAGAGTATTATGAAACTCTTTCATGGCTGTTAAATCGTCTGTATTGTCCTCCGCTGGACTGCTGCTTCTGTTTCTGCCTCCGGAAACCGTACTGCCGGTAGTTAGATCACCGATAACTTTTTTTCCCTTGGAAGTTACCCCGGTTGACCCTGTCTGCAAGGTCAATTTGGTACCGGAAGTGTCAACCGCAGTATTATTGCCATTCACCTCAACTGTGCTTACGCTTCCTTGCCCCTTGATTACTACGCCGTCAGCATTGGATTCAATCCTGTTTACACTGGCACCGTAGGCAACATTTACAATATTTCCTTGGGCATGTGTTTTAAGAATAATTTCTTTTACCTTTGTCCCTGCATCAGCCAAAATGCTAATATTACCAGCCGCCGCTGCAATGACTTGGATTTCAGAATCCTCGAATAAAAACTCAGATGCTGCAGCATTAATCTGTATGGTTCCCTGTACTTTTGTGTCCTTGATATATAAAGAAGCGCCCTTTGCCCCCTGAGCAACAATAAGATTACCGGTAACGGTTGCCTGATTTAATATAACATCATTGCTGGTGATGAGAACAATGCCATCCATCTTTCCGGTATATGTTCCCGGTTTGTTGATATAGGTAGTGACGGCGTTATCCAAAACGGTTACAACAGCTGCTCGGTTCATATTACCAGCGGGATAAAAGAAACCATCATAGCCCTTTAAAATTTTTCCCCGGACCATGGCATTTACATATCCTCTTGCCCAAGAGGATATGCTGTTGCCATCCTTAAACAGTTCAGAACCATCTGCTGCTTCAGCTATGCCTAATGCTTTCCCCAGCATTACGGCCGCTTCTTCCCGAGTAATGGTATCCTCCGGTCGTATCTGATGATTGCCGTCACCGCGAATAATTCCCGATGCAACGCATTTTAGAACCGCCTCAGTATACCAGGTATTGCCCAAATCGCTAAACTGGTTGTCCGCCTGTTCGCCAAGACCCAGCAATCGACTGATAACAGCCGCCATTTCAGCCCGGGTTAAGGAATCGTCGGGACGAAAATTGCCATTATAACCATTAACGATTTCGTAGTTACTCCATTTATCAATTGCTGCCCTTGCCCAGTGCTTATCTGTGTCACTATAGCTCTCACTGGCCGCATATGTTGGTATTACCAAAGAGAAAAAGAGTATCACCATCACAATATAAAAGAAAATTCTTTTTTTGTGAAAATACTTCGCGGGATTAAAAGCATTCATAATTCCTACACCAAACCTTTCATTTATTGAAATGCCCCCTCTGTTTCAAGTGCCCAGGAAGCACGGAAGCACGGGGACGGTTCTTTTGCTTCCTTGATGCTTCCTATGATTTAAAAATAAAGTTGAGAGATATGCCGAGAATCCCAATAGTTTCACTTTTTTCTCTTTCTTTTCTTGGCATACTATTCATTCACATATTTATTAATTAATTGGAAGCAAAAAGAACGTCCCCATGCTTCCACATGCTTCCAAGTTGGGGTATGCCGCGAATCCTGGTAGCTTTACTTTTTTCTCTGGCTTTCTTAACACACTATTCATTTCCATATTTATTATTTCAAGCACGAGAACGTCCCCCCCTGCTTCCTGAAACGAAAGTCCACTATTTTAATTGCTTTGTGACATCAAGGCCCGTATTGCTTCTTCCAATTCTACGTCTTGCCCGTTGGCAATTCTTATGGCATTTTCTGCATTCATGGGAATCCGGATAGACGGAGCAACCCCGCCAACTCCTTCCCGGCTATCCAATTGAATCATTTTATTCTCATCAAGCGATTGTCCGGACGGCCAGCGGACGATGATGTTACCTGGCATTAAAGCTTCGGGACCGGATAATCCGAAGGAGCCGTTGGTTCCATAAAAACCCAGAGTATCTCCGTTGGGAAGATTGCGAATTCCCATCGCTATCCCTTCACCTGAGCTTATGCATTTCGTATTTATCAAGGCAATGATTCGCCCCTTGTAACAATGCTTGGCCGGATTAATGGATAAAGCCTGGGCACCTGTTTTGGGGTCTGCCGTTAGAATTTCACGCTTACCCGTTTTTTGATTATACGCATTCTGGTATTCATAAAATGTTTTTGCCGGGTAAAATGATCCCAGCATAGCTGCCGCCATTTCATCCAAACCACCCATATTGTTACGCAGATCAAGAATGATTCCGCTTGATTGGGATTCTATGGCTTCTTCCACCGCCTGACGAAACAACTCCAAGGTAGAAGGCGCTTTACCGGTTTGCCTGAGGTCGGCATCAAACTCGCCCCATATTCTAATATAGCTGATACCTCCCGGCAGATTTCTTTTCTCTATCATAGCCTCCGGCATGGGGTTAGGGTTTTCAATCTCCAGAATGGCATCCCTCAACCTGTCGGAAACCACCGCATCCGGGTAATTTTTCTTCAATGATTTATTATTGTCATCATACGCTGTCAGGAATGCTTCCTGAGGCTTTGTTTCCCCTTCGTTGATAAATGAAACGATAACCTCGGTTCCAATGGGTGCGCGGACAATGTATTGCGTTTGCTTAAGCTCCAAGTCTGCTTGCGTCGCCGAATTGTTTGTAAATACAGTTGATACTGCAGTAATAGCTTCACGTGCATCAAGCCCGTTCCATTGCAAGAGTTGCGCGCCTGTTCTGATTCCCGACTCCCAAGCTGGCCCTGATTCATCCACCCATGTAGTGATGATACTGGCATCATCGAGTTTGGCAACTGATAAACCATATCCACCACCAATATATTGTTTATCAATATTTCGTAAATTGGTACAGCCTACATGTCCATCCGGTAACCCATGAAGGTAGTTTCGAAGGGCAATATAATAGTCATTAAAATCATTTTTCTCTTGTGCCGTACGAATCATTGCCCCATATTCATCATAATGTTTCTCCCAATCAATCCCTTTCCAGGTGGTAAAAGCGTATTCCTTTGATATTCTATGGTGCAATTTATCAAAAGCCTCTGTCCAGGTGAGTTTACTATAGTCACTTTTCTGCAGATTGGGTTTTATGAAAAAGTTAAAGTATAGGAAAGCAAGCATTACGATCAGAAATACAACTACCAGCAAAATAAGGACAGCTTTTTTATTCTTTTTAAGTTTCTGAATCAATTACTCCACCATCTTCCCCATTTGTAAAGTTATCCCCGCCGATTGCTTTCCAGCTTTACTGTGGCGAGTCTGCCCAAGCGGTTTGATAATCAAGCCTTCCCGCCTCTACTTGGTAGAATCTTTCCTTCCCTTTGCTATTCGAACCGACTAAGCTTTCCCACTCACAAATATCCTCAATCTATTCCATGTTCTAATACTTCTTCAGCATCGCTAAAATACCTCTAAACATCCTAATAATCCCCGTAAGCGCGAAAAAGCAAGGGGACGGCGCTTCTATTGCTTTCCCGTCCCCTGCTTCCCTATTCTTCAATACTCCGGTAATAACTTTCCGTTTGGCCCGATAATTCATTGGACCAGGGAGAATATATATCATTTGTTTCCCCGTCACCATAATAATAAGTATAGTTGAAACGTAATCGATAGGAATATTTTCTGGCATTGATAATGGTTTCCGTTAAACCGCCTTCATCCTCAACATCATACGAGATATAATAGGTATTGGTTTTACCGGGCACGGCATATTCAGGATCGGCAAATAAATCCAAATGACCGCCTCCGCCGCCGGTAACGCCCCATTCCCCATCGTCAATCTTCCCGTCGGTTTCAAGGTTTACCCAGCCGTCGGCAGGGTGTTGCTGATCCAAAGTCAGCAAGTTTGCCGGCACGGTGACCTGCAGACGGAAATAGGGAACTCCGTCATCATAGGTCAATAACTCCAGGTTTGATATAGTAGGTGCGGGCAAACTTGAGGGAACCCCGGAGGGTAGCCCAACAGATGGAGTTAAGGTATCAGTTTTTTCTGCTGCCGTATCATAGGTGACCGTAACCATTCTGGCAGCATCATCCCAGGAGACATTGCAACCCAGGCTTTCACCGACAAACCTCAGAGGCAGCATGGTTCGTCCGGTCGCAGAGATAAATGGTGCTGCCGTCATGGATGTTTCGGCGCCGTCAACCCGTGCTTTCATTTGACCAATCCACAATTCCACCATTATTCCGTCAAAATCAATGGTAACTTTTTGTTGGGTGCCGTCCCACTCAATATTACCGCCCATTTCGGTAATCAGCGCCCGAATCGGAAGAAATGTTCTGCCTTCTTTTATTACCGGAGCAGTACCAAAACCCGAATCGATTTCCTTCATTACTCCGTTGCCGCTCATTACAGGGTTGTCAATGGTCAATTGAATGGTTCCGGATGATTCTTTGGGAGCAGCGGCAACTTCATTGGAAGCTGTCCCGACGCTGTTATCGACAAACACCGGCTTTACTGTATAGTAATAGGTCGTGCCCGTCTGTACATCGGTGTCAATGTAGCTGAGTATCTTAATATGGTTTGCCGCCGGGGTGACAGGTTGGCTTCCCGGGCTGGTTGTTTTATAAACGTTATATCCTGCCACACCCCGGGAGTCGCTGATGCTGTTCCAGTCCAGCCTGACAAAACCCACCCCGGCCTGGGCTTTAAGGGTTAAAACATCGGCAGTAATCCCGGCAGGTATATTTCCCAAAGCATCGGGATTGATATGAACTGGTGCTGCGGCCTCCGGGATAGGTTTCAAATCTGCCACGGCTTCCGCCGGATAGCCGTGAAAAGGATTGCTCCA
>JAAYCZ010000215.1 GCA_012729495.1 Syntrophomonadaceae bacterium
AGGTGCCTGGCACCTCAGATAGAGGTGGATAAATGACTGAGCAAAACAATCAGGAACTGGATCTGAACGAGTTAAAAAAAGTTCGTCTGGAAAAATTGCAGGAACTTCGCGATATGGGTATCGATCCGTTCGGAAGCCGATTCGAACGCGATACTGACTGTCAGACGATTATCGATAAATTTGAGGTCATGGAAGGGCAGAACATCAGTGTAGCAGGACGTATTATGTCCAAACGCCGCCATGGCAAAGCAGGTTTTGCCAATTTACAGGATCTATCCGGTATTATACAGCTATATTTTAAGAAAGACGATCTGGGCGAAGAACGATATGAACTGTTCAAAAAGCTTGATATCGGAGATATACTAGGCATTAGAGGATACGTGTTCCGTACCCAGAAGGGTGAGATTACCATCCATGTTGAGGATTTGGAGTATCTCTCCAAGTCCCTTAATCCGCTGCCGGAAAAATGGCACGGACTGAAGGACGTGGAAACTCGTTACCGGCAGCGCTATGTGGATTTAATCGTCAACCCGGATTCGCGGGCGGTGTTTATCAAGCGCAGCCGGATCGTTAAAGAGATGCGTAATTATCTTGATACCCGGGGCTTCCTGGAAGTAGAAACCCCCATGATGCAGCCGATTGCCGGCGGGGCAACAGCCCGGCCGTTTATTACCCATCATAATACATTGGACATGGACCTTTATCTGCGCATTGCTCCGGAGCTTTATCTAAAGCGTCTGATCGTGGGAGGACTGGAAAAAGTCTATGAGATCAATCGCAGCTTTAGAAATGAAGGGATTTCCACCCGCCATAATCCTGAATTTACGATGCTGGAAATTTATCAGGCATATGCTGATTATCAGGTCATGATGGAACTGGCCGAGAACATGATCGCCGCAGTCCTGGAGAAGGTAAATGGCAGCATGCAGGTTGAGTTTGAGGGGGTTACGCTTGACTTTACCCCTCCCTGGCATCGCATCACGATGCTGGACGCCATTAAAAAACATGCCGGAGTTGACTTTACGGTTATTGTTAGTGATGAGGAGGCCCGGGCGGCCGCAGCCAAACTGGGTATGAAAGTGGATGGGCGCAGCAGCCGCGGAGAGATTATAAATGAAGTTTTTGAAGAATTTGTGGAATCAAAGCTGATTCAGCCAACCTTCGTTTATGGCCATCCGGTGGAGATATCGCCACTGGCCAAGAGGAACGCCCAGTATCCGGAATTTACGGATCGGTTTGAGGTGTTTATCATGCAGCGGGAGATCGCCAATGCCTTTTCGGAACTCAATGATCCCCTGGATCAGAAGCAGCGTTTCCTGAAACAGGTGGAAAAGAGAGCCAGCGGAGATGCCGAAGCTCACATGATGGATGAGGATTATATCAATGCCCTGGAATATGGCATGCCTCCGGCCGGAGGGATGGGGATCGGTATTGACCGGTTGGTAATGCTGATAACCGGTTCTTCCTCTATAAGAGACGTCATTCTCTTTCCTACCCTGCGCGCCAGGGAATAGCGAATATAATAAAAATTACAGATAACTGTCAATAAAAAAGAGCGAGCAAAAAAGGCGAAGAGCAAGGCTTGCAAAAAAACCGTGACTGAGGCGGTGTAAGGTACGGGGACACACCCCCTAGGGGGTGTGTCCCCGTAACAAGTACGTCGACTGAACGGTTTTTTGCGTAACGCAGCTATTCACCTTTTTTGATGCTCTTGGACCTCGGGGTTTGGCCCCGAGGTATTTTTTTCAGTCAGGTAGTTTGCAGTATGTTTACTTCTGTAAAACACGGTAGAGGATTACGGCCATTTCTGCACGGGTTATGCTGCTCTTGGGATAGAGGCGGCCGTTGTTTCCGGTGATGATGTTTTCTAAGACCAGCGAGGCAACCGCGCTTACTGCATAGGAAGAAATAGAGCTTCTGTCAGTGAAAGCCGATAAATCACTTATACTGCCGGTTCTTAATGTTTTACCGGTAACCTTCATGGCTCGTACAACCAGCACCATTGCATCTTCACGGGTAATTGGATCCGTAGGCCGGAAATACCCACCGCTGCCCTGAGCAATCCCCAGCGCTTTGGCTACTGAGATGGCAGTATAATAGTAGCTTCCCTTCGGTACGTCAGGAAAATTAGTTGTGGCACTGCTGGAGGAGAGTTTCAATCCCCGGCAGAGCATTAGCATGAAATCACCGCGCGTGATATTGGCAGCGGGGCTGTATATATTCGTGCCGGTACCTAGTACAACCCCTTTTGAATAAAGATAATCAATAGATGGAGCAGCCCAGCTGTAGCTGGAAGTTACATCATTAAAATACGCGGAGCCTTTAACAGCGATTGTATTTATAGTAATTTTGATTTTACCGGTATAGGATTCAGCAGCGGTACTGTAACCGGTATAAGTAATGGTGATCGTCCCGATATAACCCGATTTCGGTACAAAAGTCACATCATCCAGATCAGGCGAAGAACTGCGGTAGTATTTGGTGGTGGAGGCAACTTTGGAGTCATAACGGGAAGAGGAAATGTAATCATAATACAATATTCCATACGTCGATGACGGTAAGGTAAATTTCACGTAGGAGAGAT
>JAAYCZ010000216.1 GCA_012729495.1 Syntrophomonadaceae bacterium
AAATCTGGCTTTCCTGCCCCTGTCCCACGTTTTTGAACGGGCCTGGAGCTACTTTATCCTCTGCGGCAACGGCCAGGTGGATTACTGCCACGATACCAAGGCCATCAATCAATTCCTGCTGGAGTCCAGACCTCATTATATGTGCAGTGTACCCCGCATGTGGGAGAAGATCTACGCCACCATTCAGCACGGCATCAGCCAGGCACCGCCCGAGCAGCAGCAGGGATTTAAATGGGCGCTGGCCATCGGCAACCAGTACGAGACCCTGAAAAAAGAGGGCCAGCCCATCCCCGAAGAATTGCAGCAACAGTATGCGGTAGCCGATGCAAAGGTTCTGAAAAACATTCGCAATATTTTCGGCGGACGCAACAAGATCTTTAACTGCGGCGGAGCGGCCTTCTCTGGTGAGATTGCCGAGTTCTTTTTCAGTGCCGGCGTGCTGCTGCTGCAAGGCTATGGCATGACCGAGTGCTTTGTTATCACGGTTGCCAACTCCGAACACAATAAATTCGGCACCTGCGGACCGGTCGTCCCGCTCATGAATGTGAAATTCTCTGAGGAAGGCGAAATCCTGGCCAAAGGCCCTTCCATGATGATAGGCTATTACAAGGATCCGGAACTGACCAAAGCATCCCTCACCGAAGACGGCTATATGAAAACCGGCGATGTCGGCTTTATTGACGAGGAAGGCTATCTGAGCATCACCGACCGGATCAAGGATATGATGAAGACCTCGGGTGGCAAATATATTGCGCCCCAGCATGTTGAAACCTTGCTCAAGGAAGACTTCTATATCGATAACGTGGCCACCATCGGCGACGGCCGCAAATATGTATCCGCCCTGATCGCTCCCAGCTTTGAAGCACTGGAAGGCTGGGCCAAAACCAAGGGCATCAGCTATGCCAACCGGGAGGAATTGGTGAACAAACCTGAGGTCATCGCTTTCTACCGGGAAATAATCGACAACCGTACCAAGGATCTGGGCCAGGTGGAGCAGGTCAAGAAATTTACCATCCTGCCCAATGAATTCACCCAGGAAACCGGTGAACTGACCGCTACCATGAAGATCAAACGTAAAGCCATCAACGAGAAGTATGCAGATATTATTGAAGCTATGTATGTAGAATAATGGCTGTTAATCAATAAAATATCGCCTATGTTATAATCCCGGAACCGATTAGCACGGTTCCGGGATTAGTGGTCGTCGATATATTTTTCCAGGGCGATAAACATTTTTTCGCTTAAGGTATATGATTGGCGGTCAAAGACTACCAGGTAAACCATCATCTCATGTTGGAAAAGGAATTGGCTGATGGCGGCTACAGCTATCTGCAGCGCCTGGTCTTTGGGATAGCCATAAATACCGGAGGAAATCAGGGGAAAGGCGATGGATTCACATTTATGTTGCCGGGCCAGTTCCAGGGAATTGATGTAGCAGTCATGCAGCAGCCGGGCCTCGTCTGCGTTGCCGCCGCTCCAGATGGGGCCGACGGTATGAATGATATATCTGGCTGGAAGTTTGCCGGCACCGGTAATAACAGCGGTCCCGGTTTCGCATTGGCCAATGCGGTCGCATTCAGCTTGCAGCGCTTCTGCCCCGGCCGCTGAGAAAATCGCCCCGCAAACCCCGCCACCCATTTTCAGGGCTCTATTGGCGGCATTGACAATGGCATCCGCTTCCATTTTGGTTATATCGTTGCGCACTATTTTAAATGGCATAGCGCAGCACCTCCCGACATATTTTCATAGCTATCTTTACATTATTCCCCGATGCCATTCCCGCCCGGCCTGGCTATACCGGGCTGGTTCAGTTTCCAGGAGTTATTTTTTGCTGAAGCAGGCGATGCCTTCGCTGAAGGTCATGACCAGTTCTCCTTCTACGGTCAGGTGATATAAATGCGACATAGCCTCTCCGGTCGCGAATAGCTTCTGCCCCCAGGGAAATTCCTCCCATTTTTTGTAGGAAAGATCCCAGCGCATCCGGCTGGCTACCTGGGTGGTGTTCATAGTGGCGCTGCCGATGATGTCCATGACATTTTCCAGTCTGGCGCGGTGGTGTTTCCTTAGTTCTTCGATCCGCCCCTGACAGTCGGTGATGATATAGCGATGCCCGGGTAATACGGTATCGATTTCCAACTGCGCAATTTTTTCCAGGCTCTGCAGATATTGCCCGAGGACATCGGTAGCAAAGTTCCAGGCGGTTATATTGGGGGTGATTTTACCCAGGATATGATCCCCGGAAAGCAGCAGCTTTTTATCCCGGTCATACAGGCACATATGCCCCGGTGTATGCCCGGGTGTCGCCACGCAACGGAAGTGATAATCGCCCGCTCCTATCTCAAAGCCTTCATTTACAAGGGTAAAATCCTCATAAACTTCGGAAGCGTATTTGTAACCGGGATGTTTGGTGAAGTCATTTTCCATACCGCTGTCGACCAGGCCGCTGACGATTAAAAAACCGTTGAACATGCTCCAGTGTGAGCTGTCGCGGCTGGCCTCAACCACTTGGCCGTCATCTTCGCTCATCCAGACATTGGTTCCGGGGACGGCCAGATATTGAACCAGACCGGAATGGTCGGAATGTAGGTGGGTGATGAACAGGTCGGTGTTCTCCATTTTAACGCCCAGTTCCTGCAGTCCCTTATCCATGGCCTCACGTGATACTGCAGTGTTAAAGCCGGTGTCCACCAGCAGATTTCTTTTTTCCCCACGGATCAGCCAGGAATTGGTTGCTTTCAGCGGGTTGTTGGGCAGGGGTATTTCGATACGGTAAATACCCGGTAAAACCTGATCAATCATTTTATTTCTCCTTTATTAATGTATATTGGATGTGCCTCTCTAGCGGTTCAGTATTTCCAGAAACTCTTCGCCGCTCATGGTTTCTTTCTCCAGCAGGTACCGGGCCAGTTCATGCAGCTTGCCCTGGTTCTCCTTAAGGATGCTGATGGCTTTGTCATGCGCTTTTTTAATAATGGCAATAACTTCTTCGTCAACCTTGGCGGCAGTTTCCGATGAACAGGTAAGCGTCGCGTCAGCGCTTAAGTAGGGGTTGTTGATCGTCTCCAGCGCGGTCATGCCAAAGTTTTCGCTCATGCAAAAACGCGTCACCATGGCGCGTGCGATTCTGGTCGCCTGTTCGATATCATTGGAAGCACCGGTGGTAATAGAATTAAAAACCAGTTCTTCCGCGGCCTCCGGTGAAGGTAACGCTATGATATTCATTGACTATAATGCTTACACTAAGATTACTACGGATTCATACGTTCGTCTAATGATTATCTGCTATAATTTATTTGTTCAATATTTCTGAAAAAGGTTGGGTAACAAATGCAAAGACTGATTAAAAATATTTTCAGCCGGGTCGTCTTGTTCGGCTTTGCCATTTTCATTCAGCTTTTTGTGCTGGTATTGGTAATATGGAAATTCAGCAGCTACTTTGTGATTTTTTATGCTATCTGCGCGGTGGCCAGCCTGGTAGCCGTATTAGTGATTTTAAACGGCCGCAGCAACCCTGCCTACAAAATTGCCTGGATCGTGCCTATTCTGGTCTTTCCTATCTTTGGCGGTTTGTTTTATTTGATGTTTGGGGGCAGCAAGTCCAGTAAAAGAAACCAACGCAAAATGCTGACCATCGGCGAGAAGATGAGTGCCACCCTCAACCAGGAACAAACGGTCGCCAGCCGGCTCTGCCTTAATAGTCCCAAAGCGGCCAACCAGGCCCGATACATATACAATTATTCCGCCTGTCCGGTTTACAACCAGACCACGGCCGAGTACCTTACTCCCGGCGAAATAAAATTTGCGCGGCTGCTAGAGGAATTAAACAAAGCTGAGCGTTATATTTTTCTTGAGTACTTCATTATCGAAGAGGGTGTCATGTGGGATGCAATCCTGGAGATTTTGGCCGAAAAAGCCCGGTTGGGTCTGGATGTCAGAGTTATTTATGATGACGTGGGCTGTTTAATGAAACTGCCTTACGGCTACGATCAAAAGCTGGAGCGCCTTGGTATCAAATGCTGTATCTTTAATCCTTTTCGTCCGGTGCTGTCGGTGCGGCTGAACAATCGTGACCACCGCAAAATAGCTGTAATCGACGGTCATACAGCGTTTACCGGCGGTATCAATCTGGCTGACGAATATATCAATGCCTATGAAAGATACGGCCACTGGAAAGATGCCTCCATCATGATCAAGGGTGATGCGGTCTGGAGTTTTGTAGTCATGTTCCTGTCCCTGTGGGAATGGCTGCGGGAAGACAATGAAGATTATGAGCAATTCCGGCCTTGGCCAGAGCATACCCAAAATTTTACTGCGGACGGATATGTCCAGCCTTTTACCGACAGTCCTTTTGACGATGAAGACCTGGGGGCATCGGTTTACTTGAATCTTATCAACCAAGCGGAGCACTACGTTTATATCAATACCCCTTACCTGATTCTGGACAATGAAATGCAGACCGCGCTGCGGCTGGCCGCCAAACGCGGTGTCGATATCCGCATCGTAACGCCGTATATCGCTGATAAATGGTATGTACATGCCGTCACCCGCTCCAATTATGAGACGCTGATCGAAACCGGGGTCAAAATTTACGAGTACACTCCCGGCTTTATTCATTCCAAAACTTTTGTGGTGGACGATCTTTTTGCAGTGGTGGGAACGATTAATCTGGATTATCGCAGTTTGTTCCTCCATTTTGAATGCGGGGTGTGGTTCTACAAAAGCGACAGTGTTTTGGAAGTCAAGGAAGATTTCCTACAGACCCTGCAGACCTGTCAAAATATCACCTGGGAAGACTGCCGTCAGGTCAAATGGTACAGCCGGGTGATCCGCTCGATTCTGAGAATGTTCGCCCCGCTCATGTAAAAAAGTGTATACGCTTTGGGCAGGGGGAAACACAGGCATTAACGTAATTCCTGGCCACCGGCTTACAATCCCTCCTGGTTCCTATCTCGCTGCTGTAAAGACGTTTGTGGTACAGAACCTGGATGTGTTACCTGGGTGACCTGTTGTGAATACCGATACTGCTGTCGCCCATTTTATCAGCGCATAAAAACGACGGCAATGACGATGGCCCCGAGGGCGAACCGGTACCAGGCAAATGGCAGGTAGCTTTTGGTCTGCACATACTTGAGCAGCACATATATACTGGCCAAGCCGACGATAGCAGATACGACCATGCCCACCACAAAGTTAAGATCGATCATGGCCGGATTGGCCATCACATCAGGCATTTTTACCAAGGCAGCTCCAAAAATTATAGGGGTGGACAGCAAAAATGAAAATCGAGCGGCACTCTCCCGGGTTAATCCGGCTAACATTCCTACGGTAATTGTAATCCCGGATCGGGATACCCCCGGGATAATGGCCAATGCCTGGGAAACTCCAATCCACATGGCGGTGGAAAAACTGATGTCTTCAATATCGGTTGTCTTGCGGCTTTTTTGATCCGCCCAGTAAAGAATCACACCCATGACAATCAGCATTAATGCAATCAGCAGCGGGGTTCTGAATACTGTCTCGGCATAACTTTCCAGCAGAAATCCGATTATACCGCCGGGAATACAGGCCGCCACCAGATACCAGAAGAGCCGTCCGTCGCTGCTTTTAACCTTGGTCAGCCCGGCAGTGATAAGGTTTAACCAATCTTTCCAGAAATATATGATAACCGCAAACAGGGTTCCCAAATGCAACGCCACGTCAAAGGTCAAACCGGGATCGTGCCAGCTAAACAACCACGGTACCAGCACCAGATGCGCAGAGCTGGATATGGGCAGGAATTCCCCCAGGCCCTGTACCAACCCCATGATAATCGACTGAAATAATGTCAAATCTCCAAACCTCCCTGCTTGAATCGACGGTCAGACACCGCTTGATATATGCCACAGAATTAAACAGATTGCTGTCTTCCGCCGATAAAAATGAACATACTATAATATTAAACACTATTATATTAGCAAATGCCAATAAAATCATATTTTTAATATATTATTAAGGTATTTTTAAATAAATTTTAATATTATAAAATTGCCAAAAGTTTAACTTAATGCTTTAACCAATCAGATGGTTATTTTTGCATCTGGATAAATTTACAAATCGTTATGGTCTTGCAAATTCGAGACTTTTAACCTATAATGTAATCAAGGTGGCGGAGAAAATTTACAGCTTAAAGGTTAGTTTATTTCAAATCCACTGTAAACCAAAAGATAATTGTTCACAGACAGTAGTCCATTAGTTCGAAGTTCGAATCAGTAATCAAAAGGTTTGGTTTAGTCCGGTACGGAAAATAAAAATCCCCTAAATTCAAAAGGTCAAAACAGGTAAACGTAACAGGCGGTAAGTTCGGTTTTGTACCCAGTCAAAGAGAGGTAATAGGTCTTTTGTTAAAAGAGTCCCGTGTCTTTCTCCGCCACCATATACAAGTTTTAACCCCTGCAGCCTAACTGCAGGGGTTTTTCATTTCTGCCAGGACTATTTGACTTGCCGTTTGGTGCGGTTGTCCGGTTTGCTCAGCGAAAAAGTTTTCCAGGTCAGCCAGGCAGCCTCGATAAGCAAGATCCCCACCAGAACATTGACTCCCCAACCCAATCCGTTCTGCTTACCCAGCGCAGAATTGACCATCCCATACTGAATGACCGTAAACATCAGCACTACGGTCAGATTGATCAAGGCTATCCCAAGTACGACAACCCGCCGGATCGCTTCGATCTGCTCCTGGCTCATGGCATCTTTCCGGGCCTGGGGCAGATTAATATATTTACGC
>JAAYCZ010000217.1 GCA_012729495.1 Syntrophomonadaceae bacterium
CGCCACCGTTGTTCTTGAATTGATGCTCCAGATTATCAGGCACATAGGCAACCGACCCCGGACCTACTTCGTAGGTTTGTCCATCCAGATACAGTGTACCGGTTCCGCTGACAATATAGTTAATATGCGGCCAGGGATGCGTATGCCGGGGCGTAAAGCCATTTTCCGCCAGATCAAACTGCCGCATCACCCATCCCTGCCAGCCTTGCTGCGAACCAATCAGAACCTTTTTGATTACATTTTCCATTACTCCGGGCTTATTGATTGCCTGACCTGTTATCTGTTTTATATTGTCTACATACATGCCAACTCCCCCCTCTTTTTGAATAATAGAGACTAAAAATAATTTATTATTCTCTTCATCCCAAGCTAATTTTCTTATTAAATATTGTTTAGCGCTCTACAGTTTCCATAATAACACGAACCAAGCTTAGCGCCGACAAATATTTCAAGTATAAACAAATTTTAAGTGATTTTAGTAAGTAAAACGATTTTACCCAAATACGGTCTGCACCAGCAGCATATACAAAACCGTTCCCCCGCCGATGCTCAACAGGGCATTGTTTTTCCACAGATGCAACACGGTTACAAACAAGATCGCTATTGCTTCCGGAAGACCGTAAGGTGCAGACAGCAAGGAAACATTTCGTAAACAGTAAATGATCAGTAATCCTATAGCCGCAAACGGAAGCACCTTGCCCAGATAAACAATATAGGGCGGGGTGGTATCTTGATTGCGGAACAGGATGAAAGGAAGCCCCCGGGTAATGATCGTTCCCAGACTTACAACCGCTATTATAATAAGGGATTGCTGTACACTGAGGGTCATATCTTAATTCCTTTCTCAACCTGTTTTCTAAACAAAGACAATACTAAAACAATCAGCAGCATGGCAGGAATAATGAAACCTTGAGGGCCAAATATGAAAAGACAGACCGAACTTAACGCCAGGCCGGCCAGGGCGGGGCTGTGTTGTTGCTGGGGTTTCCACTGGTTGATAAAAATTACCACAAACAGAGCCGTCATTACGAAATCAATGCCTTTGGTATTAAATGAAACCATGGCTCCGAAAAAAGCTCCCAATGCTGTTCCTGCCACCCAGTAGATGTGATTTAAAAGAGTTACGAAGAACATAAACCAGTATTTATCAACACCGGGGGGAGATTCGGTTGAACAAAGCACGGAAAATGTTTCGTCCACCATACCGAAAATCAGATATGGTTTTTTACGGCCTGCTCCGCTGTATTTTTCCAGCATGGAAATACCATAAAACAAATGCCGGGCGTTGATGACCAGTGTCATTAACAGCGCATTCAGCGGATTAAAAGCGGAGGTAAGCAGATTAACAGCAACAAACTGCATTGATCCGGCATAGATAATTAAACTCATTAAAATTGACCATTGGGGTGAATAGCCTTTGCTATTCATCAGTATTCCAAATGCAAACCCCAGAAAGATAAAGCCGGCCCATATCGGAATGGTATATGGAAATGCTGCTTTTAAAGCATGTAATTTTGGTGACAAGATAATGGCCTCCCGGGTTCCAAACAACGATGAAATAATTAAGACTTTTAAATCATGCGTTTTTTTCAAATGCTGTTTTTTTATGAAATATCATCTTGGTTTTTGTGCTTTTCTATCTGATCGCCCAATTCAGCTTTTTTTAAACTGCGCATTTCAAAAAACATAAACGTTGCCGTCAAGCAAATCGCCAGAAAATCGGAAATCGGCGCTGCCCGCCATACTCCCTCTACTCCCCAATAATGCGGCAAGATCAGCAGCAACGGAATAAAAAACAATATCTGGCGCGATAAACTCAATACCGCTGCCTGGCGGGCCTTCCCCACCGCCTGAAAATATGTGGAACTGACGATTTGAAAACCGACCAGCGGAATCAACGCCATATAGATCAGCATGGCATGGGTGGTCAGCGCAATAAGTTCCGTATCGCCCTTGCAGAAAAGCCCTACCAACTGCTCAGGCCAGATACGCAAGGCCAGATATCCGGTCAGCGCAATTGCGGTTCCGGCCAAAACCGCCAGCTTCCATGTACCTCTAACCCGGTCATACTGACGGGCCCCATAATTATAGCCGATAATAGGCTGTTCTCCCTGAGATACCCCCAAAACCGGCATGAACAATAACATAGCGATGCTCATAATAATTCCAATCGCCGACAAGGAGCTATCTCCGCCATGAACCATGAGGGTTCTGTTAAGAATTACCTGCTGGATACTGGCAGCAATCTGCATGGCAAAAGGAGCAAAACCAATTGCCATGATACTGGTTAAAACTGACCATTGCAGCCGCATATTGCTAAACCTTAGTTTGACCAGACTCCTTCCGGTAAGGAAATAACTCAAAACCCACAGGGCAGATATAAATTGCGCCAGTATGGTTGCAAAGGCCGAACCCTTCATGCCCCAGCCAAATTCAAATATGAATAAATAGTTTAGAATTACATTGATAACTGCGCCCAACAGTTGTGTATACATTGATACTTTGGGGTTGCCTTCTGCACGGATGAAATTATTAACCCCCATGCTGAAGGAACCAAAAACCGCACCCAGCATTATGATTTCAGTGAAATCCCGGGCATAAGGCAAGACCTCTTGACTGGCTCCCAAAAATATAAGCACCGGTTCAGTATATAAAAAGAAAAATAAGGCACACAGGGCAGGCAGAAGTATAATCATGACGACTGCGTTGCCGGCAATTACTTCTGCTTCTGCTTTTCTCTGTTGCCCCAGGCGGATCGATATCAGCGCAGTAGCACCAACTCCAATTAGAATGGATACCGCCATCAGGATTGTCATGATAGGAAAGGCCACCGTGGTGGCAGCAATGGCCAACTGACCTATTCCCCGGCCTAAGAAAATCCTGTCTATAACGTTATACAGGGAGTTTACCAGCATGCCAATGATAGCCGGCAGCGAGAACTTAAACAGTAACCTGCCCAGGCTCGCCGAACGCATTTCCTCAGTTCTATCCATGGAATACTCCTTAGCATCTAATTAAAATTCTTCCCCGGGACCAACTAAACAGCTACACGCAGTTGCCCATGAATCTAACCAGCGGCAATAATTAAAATAATATAAAACCAATTTAAATACAAGGAAAAAGCCAGGATGAGATAGCCTGGCAGGAATGACAAGCGGGCATCATATATGATATATAATTAAAATGGGCAAATTACTGGCAAATAGTGGTTAACTTCTGATTGAGCCCTTGGACTCGTTTATTCACTTCTTTTCATCAGGAATCAAACTCATGTGTATTCTGCTTCCTTCTACCGGAGATCAGCCAAGGAGCCGGAAATGGTTCCGTCAACTTTTTACTGTTGACTCGCGATACCTCTATATGGATTGCTTCAGTGCGCTCCAGGTCGTTTTCCCGAAACAAAGCCGGAAGAGACGTTAGTATTTCGAAGTCCAACGTATAAATCACAATGTCCATGGCGGGATTTACAGCCAGCAAACTCTTAATTTCACTGTCGATCCGCGGAGACCCCACGATAAAAGCTATATCGGGTACCGGCAGCTCATCCAGGATACCATTTTCCAGAGACTCAACGATGATTACGTTGTTCAGGCCAAATTTTTCAACATTGCATTTCATCGTATTTTGATCCCTGCGGTCATACTCCACCGCAATAACGCTTCCCTCAGCAGCAATTATGGCGGCCTCCACCGCGATGCTTTCACCCGAAATGATACATATATTGTCCTGGTCCCTCAGATTGAGTTTATTCATTATAACCGCGCGGACTTCCCGGCACACATACTGAACCGAGCCGCAGGAAAAGCGGCTGTTTTCCATTCCAATATGATAATTTGTGGCGGCGTTGGGATTCAGGATCAACATAGCTGCAGAGGCATTGATCCCGCGGTTGATCATATCTGAAACCTTGTCGTGCTTGATCGCGCCGGATGGATCTGAACCCTCATTGTACCAGATTTCGCAGTCTCCCAATTCCGCATTCCACATATCATAAAAGATATCCGGATGACCGGCGTCTGTAAAAACAAGTACGGCCCGGTTGGTCATAACGGTCGGGATCAGGTTCCTATTTTTCCCGGTAATATCCAGCATCTTAAGTTTTGCCAGGTTGATCGGGGCATTTTGTGAAAAATACTGGAGCCAGGATAAAATGACCTCATTCGTAAACATGGTCTGTTCCACAGGCAAAACCTCCTCATCAACAGTTATCATACCATATTTTTTGGATTTATTCCCAGTCTCAGCTTCAAGTTAAGCGCCGGTGTGCTGCAGCAAGCGTTCCCATTTTTGATCCACATATTGTTGTGCTGCTTCAAGCATCCACTCATTGCCTTTCTTGAACATATGGCTGAATCTTCCCTGGGGGCGGAGAAAGTCTTCCACGGGCAGTTTTTTCTTCGGAATGTAGCTTAATCGCCACACTCCCTCCTCCACTTCATATAGAGGCCAAACACAGGTATCCACTGCCAGCTTTGTAATCTCCGCCAGCATCGCCATGGGATAGTCCCATCCACGAGGACATGGGGACAATACGTTCAAAAAACAGGGGCCCTCCGTATAAATGGCTTTATAAGACTTGGTATGCAGATCCTTGAAATTTCCCAATGGGGCAGTCTGAGCCACATAGGGGATATTATGGGCAACCAAAATCTCTGTCAGATCTTTTTTATTTTGTTTCTTACCCTGCCCCGCAGAACCTATTGGTGTAGTCGTCGTACGGGCAAAAAGCGGCGTTGAAGATGATCGCTGGATGCCGGTATTCATGTAAGCCTCGTTATCATAACAGACGTAGACCATATCATGACCACGTTCCATGGCACCTGACAGAGATTGAAAACCTATGTCATAGGTGCCGCCGTCACCTGCAAAAGTAATGAACTTGACGGTTCCTTCCACCTTGCTGCGGCGTTTCAAAGCGTTATACGCTGCTTCGACCCCTGAACAGGCAGCCGCAGCATTTTCAAAAGCCAAATGAATATAGCTGTCCGTATAGGCGGTGTAAGGATACATAAAGGTGGAGACCTCCAGACAACTGGTAGCATTCACCACCACGGCCCGATCCTCTTGGTCCAGGGCACGCAGAACCCCTGCCACAACGACACCGGCACCACAACCGGCGCAAAGTCGATGTCCTCCGGTGAGACGCACCGGCTTTTCCACTTCCCGTTTCAGGTTATATACCGTGCTCATACTATATCCTCCTTTGAGCGCTGTCCTATATGGCTATAAACCGGTCCGATTTCGCCGGTCACAGTAATATCCATCAGCCGATCAAACACTTTTTCAATATCCCCGACCTTTATATCACGGCCACCCAGACCATAAACAATATTTATCAGGTACGGGCGTTCCTTCAGGTCATACAAAGCGCTGCGAGTCTCGGCAAATAAAGGACCGCCATTGGCTGAAAATCCTTCGGATTTATCCATCACAGCTACCGCCCTGGTACCTGCCAGCGCCCGGGCCAGTTCCTCGCCGGGAAAAGGACGGAATACTCTGATTTTAATAAGCCCGGCCTTCACTCCATCTTCCCGCAGCTTATCGACAGCTGCCTTGGCAGTTCCGGCACTGGATCCGATCAGCACCAGTGCAAGCTGTGCATCCTCCATCCTGTATTCTTCAAACAGGCTATAGTGCCGGCCGGAAATATTTTCAAACGCTGCGGCTACCTCCAGTATGCGGACCTTGGCTGCCTTCATGGCCTCCGCCTGCAACATCTTGTGTTCCATGTAATAAGGACTCACATCGTATGGTCCTACCGCCAGCGGGTTTTCTTTTTTCAGCAGATAGTTATCAGGATTGTATTCCCCGATAAACTTACGCACCGCATCCGTCTCCAAAAGCTCTATATTCTCGACGGCATGACTGGTAATGAAGCCATCCATACAAGTCATCACCGGCAAGCGTACCCCTGGGGCCTCACCGATCGGCATGGCCATGATAAAATTATCGTAGGCCTCCTGATTGTTTTCGGCATAGATTTGAATCCAGCCGCTATCACGTGCCCCCATGGAGTCGGAGTGGTCAGCGTTTATGTTTATGGGCCCGGAAAGAGCCCGGTTAACGCAAGCCAGTGTTATTGGCAAACGGCATGAAGCTGCCACATACAAAAGCTCATACATCAGCGCCAGTCCGCAGGATGAAGTGGCACTTACGGATCTGGCTCCTGCAGCTTGCGCCGCAATGCATACGGACATGGAACTATGCTCGGACTCCACGGTGACATATTCAGTATTTACCTCGCCATCGGCCACATACTGGGCGAAGTATTCCGGAATTTCTGTAGAGGGTGTGATGGGAAACGCACCCATGACATCTGGATTTATCTGTTTCATGGCATAAGCCACAGCCTCGTTACCGGAAAGGGGTTTGCTCATTTAATCGCACCTCCGGATACCATTGTAATCGCCGGGAAGGGACATACGTTCTCGCAGATGCCGCAGCCCTTACAATGCATATAATCAAAATCCAAACGTTTTCCGTCTTTCACCGGAATAGCGCTATCCGGGCAGAAGGGAACACAAAGCATACAGTGTTTACATGCCTCCGCGTGAAAAACAGGGGTGTTCGTCCGCCAGGTGCCCGTGTCGAAGAACCGTGCGGTTCCCGGTTCGTAGATCTCTCCTCCGGGGGTCAGATCCTGCCAGGGAGTACGTTCGTTGATATCCTTCGCAGAAATCATCCTACCTGCACCTCCTGCATGGATTTTTTCAGGGTTGCCATATTCCCTTCAATGACCTGGGGCTTGGCGGCAAATTTATGTTGAAATGATTCCTCAATATGCGCTAAAAAACGCTCGGTTTCCAAAACGCCGCTCACCTTGACCACAGCGGCCAGCATCGGCGTATTGGGGAAGTTTCTGCCCAGAACTTCTTCCGAAATGCGGCGGGCATCTATGGTACAGACTTTGCCGATCCAACCCCGCAGCCGGGGACGCATCTCCTGGGGAGAGCTGGGGGTATTTATGATTACCGCACCGCCCTCTTTCAGCCCTCCGGCAACATCGACGCTGTCCAGCAGCGTTTCATCGACCACGACCACATAATCCGGATCGTAAATGTTGGAATGAATGTTACACCTTTTTTCACTGATGCGATTATAAGCTGTAATCGGGGCTCCCATGCGTTCCGGTCCATACTCGGGGAATCCCTGCACGAATTTTCCTTCCAAACCGGCTACATCCGCCAGCAGCATACAGGCCATCTTGGCTCCCTGTCCGCCCCGACCGTGCCAGCGAATTTCTACCATATCTTTGGTTGCCATTGCTTTTACCTCCAGTCATAATGATTGATAAATTTGCAAGCCAGGCATATCAAATCGGTTCCTTCGGCATACACCCGGCAGAACTTTGTTCTTCCGACGATTTTGCGTGTTTTGCAGGCGAAGATTAAAATCCTTTAATAAATTAAAAAGGCTTTCGTCCCGTAAAGGGACGAAAGCCTTATAGACATTCGCTATACCACCCAATAACCAATAATACAACATACCATCATATGCGTTCCCGGTGACGGGGGAAAACCGTCGGAGCCTACTGGATTCATCGTTCGGTCCGCAGCTCAAGAGTGATTTTCGGTTTTCAGACTACTGGTACCGGGCTTGCACCTATCCCCGGCTCTCTGTAACGTTCGGCTGAAACGTACTCTCTCCGTCAATGCCTTTGTAATTTTAAATTATAAATAAATATACCCACTTGACCGTGTTTTGTCAATCACTATATCTATATCGTTCGGAGTTAATCAGAGAAGACTTTTATTATACCCATGATGCTGTTTGTATTTTCTTTGCTTTTAACAGCCGGAATTACCACAATCCTGTACATAAGAAGATACTATTTGATTATATATAATCAGTTATTCAGCAAACCAGGCTTTGTCAAAATAGGTGAAGCCCAACGGAGATTTGTGTACTCCTTTGACATTAGAATTAATCAAAGAATTTTGAGTATAATAGAACATTGGAATCATAATTACATCATCTAAAAAGAGTTTTTCAGCCTGATGCATTAATTCCATCCGTTCATTTTCATCAGGGGCTACGCGAATTTTCTCAATCAGCTTATCAAACTCGGGATTGCTCCACTGAGCATCATTATTGCCGTTGCCAGTGGTAAAGAGATCAATAAATGTCATCGGATAGGTATAATCACCAACCCAACCATGACGAGCTATCTGGTAATTTCCATTTTGACGGGAGTCAATAAATACTTTCCACTCCTGATTTGACAGTTTAATATTGCTGATACCCAGGTTAGTCTTCCACATTTCAAGAACGGCTTCAGCTCTCTTTTTATGCCCTTCATCGGTATTGTAGAGCAATGTGACTTCCGGGAAACCTTTGCCGTTTGGATAACCTGCTTCGGCAAGCAGTTTTCTAGCCTCTTCAGGTTGGGCTTTAACCGGGAAAAAGTCTCCGCCCACTTTTCTAAAATCCGAACCAGGAGTAGCATCTGGAACTCCAGGCGGTACAAATGCGGTAGCCGGCAGACCTTCTTTATTAACCTGGGTTACAAATTGTTCACGATCCACTGCCAGGGCAAAGGCTTTTCTTACCCGCACATCATTAAAAGGTGCCTTTTTTACATTGAAACAATAATAATAAGTGCCCAACTGTGGAGTAACCGTAAATTCTTTAGAGGTCTTCTTCAGGTTTTCAATTTCCTCCAGGGGTACACTATCAATAATGTCCAATTCCCCTGCCTCATAAGAAGATAGCATGGTGCTGGCTTCGGCGATAAAGGTTTCGATAAAGCCGTCAATTTTTACCCGGTCTTTGTCCCAATAGTTTTCGTTTTTAACAAACTTCATATAATCTTTGGATTTCCATTCGGCTAACTTAAAGGGACCATTACCGATATAGCTTTCGGCAGATAGCGCCCATTTGTCACCGTATTTTGTAATTATATCTTCCCGAACCGGTGCCAGCGTTGGGAATGCAGTAAGGTTGAGGAAATACGGAGTCGGAGCATTGAGTTTAACTTCCAGGGTTTTGTCATCAATAACCTTTATGCCAATATCTTCCGCTTTTGCTTTACCTTCGTTAAACGCCTGGGCATTGACTATATAGAATAACTGATACGCATATTCAGCCCCAGTTTTTGGATGCAGAGCCCGCACCCAGGCATATTCAAAGTCTTTGGCTGTAACCGGTTTACCATCAGACCACTTTGCATTATCCCTAATATGGAATGTATAGGTTAAATTATCAGGAGAAATATCCCAGGATTCCGCTGTTCCTGCGATGGGGCGATCTTTTTTGTCCAATGAAGTCAGACCTTCAAAGGTAGCCAGAATGTCAGTACCTCCATTAACAGTAGTATTCAACGCCGGGTCAATACTTTCCGGTTCCTGACCATGATTAAAGCGGATGAATTTCCCCGCCGGAGTTTTATTGGCGCCGGCACATCCACCCAACAGAGCAGCCATAAAGCTCATAATCAGAACCAATACCAGAATTTTTTTTCTCATTACATCTACTCCTTTTTTGTTTTTTATAATCGTGGTGAATAATTTACCATAACTAGTTAGTTACTAAATGGCAGGCTACAAAATGTTTATGGCCTATCTCTCGCAGAGGTGGATCAGAGTCAGCACAGATATCCTTGGCAAAGCGGCAACGGGTTCTGAACCTGCATCCTGAAGGGGGGTTAATAGGACTTGGTACATCCCCCTCCAGAACAATCCTCTGTTTATTTTTGGACACCTTTGGATCGGGTACTGGTATAGCGGACATTAAAGCAGTTGTATAAGGATGCAGCGGATTCTTGTATAATTCATCACTCTCCCCTAATTCGACCAGCTTGCCCAGATACATTACTCCTACCCGGTGGGAAATATGTTTAACCATCGATAAATCATGGGCAATAAATAGATAAGTTAAGCCCAATTTATTTTGCAGGTCTTCCATTAAATTGACCACTTGTGCCTGAATGGATACATCCAAAGCAGAAATTGGTTCGTCACAAATGATAAATTCTGGGTTTACAGCCAAAGCACGGGCAATTCCAATTCGCTGTCTCTGGCCACCACTGAATTCGTGAGGATAGCGGTTGGCATGTTCGGAATTAAGTCCTACCTGATTGAGCAAATACTTAATTCTATCCTGTCTTTCTTTTCCGGTGGCCACCATGTGAATATCAAGGGGTTCCGCTATAATATCCCCGACTGTCATGCGAACATTAAGAGAAGCATAGGGATCCTGGAAAATCATCTGCATTCTTTTACGGTAAGGCAACATATCCTTCGGTTTAAGATTCGTAATATCCTCACCGGCAAAAAATATCTGTCCGGCGGTAGGTTCATACAGTTTAATAATGGTACGACCAATGGTGGTTTTTCCACAGCCGCTTTCTCCTACCAGTCCCAAGGTTTCGCCCCGGCAAATATTAAAACTGACCCCGTCAACTGCCTGCAAAACGCTCTTATTTCTGCCCAGCAAATCACCGTTAAGGTAAAAGTGTTTTTTAAGATCATTTATTTCTAATAAAACTTCATGCTTATCCATTAGTTAATCCCCCTTTCCACCGAGGGGGCTTGCGGATGCAATAGCCAACAGGCTACCTGATGTTGTTCCTCCAACAAGGTAAACTCAGGGTTAATTTCTTTACATATTTTCATGGCATATTCACAGCGAATACAAAATGGACATCCTGCCGGCGCATTTAATAAATCTGGTGGTTGTCCTTCAATGGGAACAAGCCGTTCCCCACCCCGGGGTATTGAACGCAGCAAACCCCAGGTATAAGGATGTCGAGGGCGGTAAAAGACATCTTCACTTGTACCACTTTCCATAATGCGCCCACCATATAAAACAACAACGCGACTACAAACTTCAGCTACCACACCCAGATCGTGAGTAATAAGAATGATGGAAGTATTCATTTTCTCCTTTAATTCCTTCATCAATTCCAAAATCTGAGCCTGAATAGTTACATCCAGAGCTGTAGTCGGTTCGTCTGCAATCAGAAGTTTAGGCTGACAACATAAAGCCATAGCGATCATAACCCTTTGCCTCATACCGCCGCTGAGCTCATGAGGATATTGATCTATACGCTTTTCAGGTGCTGGAATACCAACCAGTCCAAGCATCTCAACCGCTTTAACCCGGGCCTCCTTTCGGTTTAGATTCTGATGAAGCAAAAGTGGTTCCATAATCTGATTGCCAATCGTATATACAGGATTTAGGCATGTCATGGGATCCTGGAAAATCATACTGATTTCGTTACCCCTGATTTGCTGCATGGATTTATCATCCAAAGCCAGCAATGGCCGGCCTTCAAAAAGAATCTTACCGGCTGTCACTTTACCATTATTGGCTAAAAGCCTCATGATTGACAGGGAGGTAACACTCTTGCCACTCCCTGATTCACCAACAATACCAATTGCTTCACCAAAAGCCACTTGAAAGCTAATACCGTTAAGAGCTTTTACCTCTCCAGCCTGGGTAAAGAAGGAAGTATGCAAATCATCAATTTCCAATATATTTTTTGTATTATCCTTCATTTCAAGCTCCTACTTTCTCAACCGGGGATCAAGCGCATCTCGCAACCCATCACCCAGGAAGTTAAATGCCAGCATGGTTATGGCAATAGCCAGCGCTGGAAAAAACAAAATATGGGGATAGGAACGAATTGCCGATACTGCATCTGAAGCCAGCATTCCCCAACTAGCCATGGGAGCAGATACACCTAACCCAATAAAACTTAAAAAAGCTTCCGTAAAAATTGCCTGAGGAATACTGTTGGTTACCGTTACTATAATTGGACCCATGGCATTAGGGATTAAATGCTTAAACAGAATGCCCCAGGTACTGGCACCCAGAGCACGAGATGCCAGAATAAATTCCTGTTCTTTAAGGCTCAGAACCTGTCCCCTTACAATTCGTGCCATTTCTACCCAGTAAACCAGACCCAAAGCTATAAATATGCTCTTTAATCCCGGCCCGATAATTACCATCAGGAGAATAACATAGAGCATTAGTGGTATGGAGTAGAAAACATCTACAATCCGCATCATGATATTATCTACGCGACCACCAATTATTCCGGCGATTCCTCCATAAATTATCCCCACGGTGAGATTTATAAAAGTAGCTACAAAACCCACCGCCAGTGAAATACGTGCTCCATATAAAACCCGCACAAACATATCCCTGCCCAGGGTATCAGTACCGAACCAGAAGGTCTTGTTGGGCGGGAGGCCTTGTTTATCCAGAAACTGATCAGAATAGCTAAACTGCGAAAATATCGGTCCCAAAATTGCCAGCAGTAATATAAAGCCAATAGTATACAAGCCAAGCATGGCCAGTTTATTCTGCTTAAGACGTATCCAAACATCCTGCCAATAACTGATACTGGGGCGCAATATCTCATTTTCGGTTTTTTCATTGCTGCTGAGTTTAACAAAAACTTCCGCCGGCAAACTCGGAATAGTTGTATTTTCCATCTGCCTCTCCTTAATCATTAATCTTGATGCGTGGATCAATAAAACCATAAGCGATATCTACCAGCAAATTCATTACTATAAGAAAGCTGGCATAGAAAATGGTAACCCCCAGAATGGTTGTATAATCACGGTTACCAATACTCATAACAAAATGCTGACCAAGTCCAGGTATGGCAAATATCTTTTCTATTACAAAGGAACCGGTCAAAACTCCGGCTGTCAATGGCCCGAGGTAAGTAACCAGAGGTATAAGCGCATTTTTCAGGGCATGTTTATAAACCACAGTCCGCTCTGGTAATCCTTTGGCGCGGGCAGTACGAATAAAGTCCTGCTGAAGCACTTCCAAAAAACTGGAGCGTGTTAATCGTGCAATATAGGCCGTGGGATAACCTGCCAAAGCAATAGCCGGCATAATTACGCTTTGCCACGAAACCCATCGCGAGGTCGGAAGCCAACCAAGTTTCACCCCGAAAATATACATGAGCAAGGTAGCTAAAACGAAATTTGGAATGGCAATACCCAGCGTAGCCATAAACATTGCGGTATAATCCTGCCACTTATTCTGGCGTAGGGCAGATATGATACCTGCCGGTACACCCAACAGGAGCATAAAAAAAATAGCAACCAAGCCCAGCTGCAGTGATACCGGGAACCCTTTGCTGATTAAACCCTGAACTGTTTCACCCGGGTATTTCATGGATGGTCCCAGGTCACCGGTCGCCAGGCCTTGTAAATAATATCCATATTGGGTGAGCAGGGGCTTATCCATGTGATATTTTTGCTGCAGGCTTTGTTGTA
>JAAYCZ010000218.1 GCA_012729495.1 Syntrophomonadaceae bacterium
CTTCCATGTCAGGCCAAGGAGCAAAACTTCTTTCCATCAAATGGTCGGTGGTCTCATTAACCAAACCGTACAGTATTTTGCAGCCGATATGCGACATTCCGATTTCATAAACATCCGGGAAAGCCATAACCATTTTGGCCGCTTTACTGTCCCAATCCTTCTTTCGCATATTTACTTCGCTGCCGGTATAACGAGCGGGTTTTTCCACCCGCGGCAAAATATCACGGAAAAGCCTGTCTTTCATGCTTGCCTCCACTTTTTAAAATCACTATTTTATATATTAGCACAAAACATTATGACAGCGAAATACGCCAATCTTTCAAAGAAAAGAGGGCTATCGGGCAGTAGAAATTATAGCCATATTATTTTAATGGTGGTATATTTTTGCATTCTTTATTATTTATAACGGCTGGAGTCCCATAAGAGGTCAATTAAATGAAGCATTATTATATAGGGGTATTGTTTATTTACATATCCGCATTTTTATGTTTATGCCTATTTTTGCAGCTAATGGCATACAAATGTATGCCATTAGCTGCAAAAAGCCTTGCTATCAATTAGCAAACCCTGATTGGCATTTGAAGGTTTAAGATATTATATATCTGATGATAGGCCGGATCTATTGAGTCTGGCATTAACATCTTGTCCCAGCAGTTTATAGATCGTTGCAGCAACCGGTACTCCCAGCAGTACGCCGGCTATCCCCATCAAACCTCCGCCGATTGTTATGGCCGCCAAAACCCATATCCCCGGAAGTCCTATACTGTTGCCCACCACTTTGGGATAGATTAAATTGCCTTCGATCTGCTGCAGTACAACGATAAAAACAATGAATAACAACGCTTTGACCGGATCCACAATAACGATCAGGAAAAATCCTATCGCGGCCCCAATATATGCTCCAATAATAGGAATCAGTGCCGTCAAGCCAATAACGGAACCGACTGACAACGCATAAGGGAAGCCAAAAATCCACATCCCGATTGCACATAATCCTCCTAAAATCAATGCCTCTTTGCACTGGCCGATAATATAGTCAGAAAAAACCCTACTGGTTAGGCGCAGGTCCTTATAAAATTTTTCCCGCCGTTCTTTGCTCATATAGGCCATAAATAATTTGTTAAATCTAATTTTAAGATTTTCCTTTTCAAACAAAATATAAATGCTGAAAATGAGGGCCAGAATAAAAGTAACGATTTTGCTGAATACCGAGCCTATGAAGGATGCAGTTCCAAAAGCCCAATTACCAAAAAGGGCAAGTCCCTTTTGCATAATAGCCGCTCCATCCATATTGAGTGCGGCCAGCCGCTGTTGCAGACCCGGAATCTCATCAGAATACTGCTTGAGCCATGTCAGCACATTATTGTACATGTCCGGGAATCCGGCCGAGATCAAATGGATGGTATGTCCCACCTGGGGAATAATGATGCGCAGCACAAAATATACAATCAGCACAATGGTCAAAATTGATAATACTACGCACATACCCCGGCGGGTTCCCACAATAATTCTATTTTTACTGGCAGGAAAATATAATTTTTCATATCCGGACATCAATATATTTAGAATGAAAGCAATTAAAGCACCCAGCAACAACGGATAAAAAATGGCAAAGAGGGCTTTGGTTTTATCGATGACCTCAGGAAAATAAAGGATAATCAGCAATACAATACCGGTCAGGACAATCAATTTTATCGTTTGCTTTGGTTTGGCCTTGTCCAGCCTATCAATCATAATAAACTCCTTTCAATACATTTTTTATAAGCGCCGATTGAAGTAGAAATTTTACGTAATTTTAGCATGCAATGATAGCATTTCGTAATGTTTTTATCTTCCTAAAACAGCAAGAAATAAATGATTGGGACAAAAGTTTGGCAAGAATATCCGGCAGAATTTACCTGCAGTATAACAATAATATTATATTTTTACCATATTATTCTGCGTTTCATTTCCAGGTCAGTTTTTCGAGAGTGATATGGTTGCGATACCAATCATCATTTTGCAGAAGCATTTCCGGGGAACCGGAATTCTTAACCCGGCCGTTTTCCAGGATAACCACCGTATCACTTGAAATCACGGAAGACAAACGATGAGATATCGACAATATGGTATGCATACTGCTGGCCTTGCGCATCACTGCTACGATCCGTTCCTCGGTGATGGAATCAAGATTGGCGGTAATCTCATCCAACAACAGGATGGGCGGATTGGTGACTGTAGCCCGGGCAATTGCCAGCAGCTGTTTTTGTCCCTGCGAAAACTGCATATCACCTTTCACCTCAGTATCCAAACCATTTTCCAGAGACTCGACGTATTCCTTCATCCCTACAAACTCCAGCGCATTTTCTATCTGAGCGCGGGTTATATTGGTATCCTGCAGACTGATTTGGTCAGCTACGGTACCGTCAATCAGATGAAAGCCCTGCTCAACATAACCAAAAATTTTTCTTTTCTCGCGGTTGGGAATGCTGCAGACATCTATGCCATTGATGGTTATGACCCCTTCCTGCGGCTTTAATAGTCCCATAATTAGCTTGAACAGGGTGGACTTGCCCACCCCCGTGCGGCCAACCAAGGTGACATTTTCCTGCGGATTTATATGCAGATTGATATTTTTTAAAACCTCATTTCCTGCTTCATAGGCAAAGCTTAAGTCATGAAAGTCAAGTTTGACCTCAGAGCGATCAGGAATAACTGCATCTGCCGTCAGTTTCTCATTTTTCCCGGTTTCCTCGGGTTCGCCGTAAAACTCATCGACCCGGCGAATACCGGAAATGGCCTGCTGAATGTTCTGCAGCTCCATACCGAAATTCTCCACCGGTTCAAACAGATTGGAGATCAGTTCGATCGAAGCGGCCACCATGCCCAGAGAAATACCCAGCCAGCCGAGATGCTGCGAGGACATGACGACAATAGAGGCGATTACAATTGCCCGCAGCACCTGAATAATGGGAGAAAACACCGCATCATAAAAATTTACTTTATCAAGGGTTTGGAAGTTTTCCCGCAGATATCCGCTATAATTTTGTTCCATAAATTTTTCCTTGCTGCCAGCTTTAATCATCAATATATTATTGAGACTTTCCGCTATATGGTTGTTGACCTTACCGACCAGAATCCGGTTTTTAATCTGCGCTGCCAGCATCCGTTTCTGAAACAAGCGGGTTATAAGATATATAACTGGCAGAAACGATAATGTAAACAACCCCAATTTATAGCTGAACAGCCAGATCGATACGATAATTCCGATGATCTTGAAACTGCTGATGATCATGCCCACCACACCGCTGGTAAACAAGGTATTGATCGCATCAACATCGTTCATGAATCTTGAAACCACCGCCCCTGATTCCTGGGAAGAAAAGAATGAACTGCTTATTCGCTCCAATTTGCTCATCATGGCCAGACGGATTTCTTTGCTTATTATTTGGCCCATAACCGTCAGGATGAATTCTTTCATGAAATCAAAAATTCCGACCAACACCAGCACCGTCAGATATAAAGCGGCCAGGCGCATCAATCCGTCCGGGTTTTTGGGCACCAGGTTGTGGTCGATGATGAGTTTAAGTATCTGCGGAGGGATTAGGCTGGCCATTACTGCCCCCAGCACGGCCAAGGTCAGCAAAGCCATGATCATCTTGTTGTTTTTGGCAGTAATTAAGAACGATTTTTTTACCACACTTTTATGCATCGTTCTCACCTGCCAATCTCTGCAGATCATAGATACTGGCATACAGCTCTGATTTTTCCATTAGTTGTTGGTGAGTCCCGTAATCGAAGCTGTGATCATTATGCAGCAGCACAATGCGGTCAATTTGGTTGAAAATAGCCAGACGATGGGATATCAGGACGAAAAGGCACTGCTGGTAGTTATTTTTCAGATTGCGGATGATTTTTTCTTCTGTGCGCATATCGACCGCCGCAAAAGGATCATCCAGAATAATTATTTTAGCTTTATGCAAAAGAGTTCTGGCCAGGGCAATACGAGCCTGCTGCCCGCCGCTCAGGCGGATGCCGCTGCTGCCGACCTGGGTATAAGCCCCGGCGGGCATGGCCAGCAGATCTTCATCCAGACAGACATCATGCAAAACCGCGCTTATGTCTTCATTACCGCCTAAAGTGATATTGTTGTAAATCGTATCTGACAGAAGCTGCGGATTGTGTCCCAGATAGGCAATCATCTGACTGTGCTCATAATCTGAATAGTCACGTAGTTCCTTGCCATCGATGCGGATGCTGCCGCTATAGGGGTATAATCCCAGTAATGCCATGCCCAGAGTAGTTTTGCCGGAGGCGATTGATCCGGTCACACCGATGATCTCTCCCTGCCGGGCATTAAGGCTGATACTTTCAACAACATTTTCCTGCGCTTCAGGATAGTGAAAGCTGATTTTTTCAATGACCAGGGAGGTGGAACCCTGGTTAATATCCAGACTGGTATCTTTGCTTTGATATTCGCTGAAATAAGGCTTTATCCGCTGCCATGAGATCTGTGACTTCTGTACTGAATTGAAAAGTTTGGCGGCTTTGCTGGCCTTGGTGGCCAGAGCGGCAAACATTATCATATAGGCAGAAAAGGTTCCCACTGTCCAACCGCCCGCAATCACCCGGCTTCCACCCAGATAAATGACCATGACCACGCCCAGCATGGCCACCACGTTATAGACAGGCTGCATGGCGTTTTCAAAGATATTGGCTTTTATAGCCTTGTCCTGCAGATCATTCAGTTCCTGATGGTACTTCTCCCGGCCCTGCCTTTCCAGGCCGTTGATACGATACAGCATGGCATTTTCTATATATTCATAAGTCATGTCAGTAATGACGCTGCTTTTAGTCCGGTAGTCAATGGAATACTTGTATATGACCGTTTTCAGTTTCTCCGCGATGGCCATGGCCACGGGAATAAAAAGCGCGCCCAAAAGCGTTATTTTTACATCAAAATAGAGCATGGCGACGAGATATGAAGCCATTAAAACCCCGGTGTCAAAAATTTCGGTGGTGAATTTGCGCATGCCCTCCACACATAAATCAATATCTGCCAGAACTCTGGTCATTAAATCTCCTATATTTTCATGTTTTAATTCCGTATAACTTTTATTGATTATGCTGTTATAAATCATAAAGCGCATGGTGGCACTGGTCTGATTGGCAAAACGTCTGGTATAAAAACGCTTCAGATAGCGCATTAATTGGATGGATGCCATCATCAGCACAAAAAAAACCGCCAGGCGGAGTAAAGCTGCAAAACTATCCCCGCGCAGCAGCGCATCAATCAGTTTGCCTTGGTAAATGGGCCCCAGGATGGCTGCAATATTATAGCCCAGGCCAAAAACAATTATAAAAGCAGCCACCAGTTTGTCTTTTTTCCAGTAGTTAATGATTTTATCCGGCTGCTGCAGTGGTTCAAGACGAAGTTTTTTCATTTTGACTAATTCCTTTATCATCATCACTTATAGAGGTATCATTAAGATATTGTAGTAATGATTTAAGTAAAATATCAAGCCGCAAGCAGGAAATATATTTATAATCTAATCATGGAGATAGCAGACTTTAGCTTAATCGAGATGAAGGGAGCAAAAACATAAATGATTGAATTTGATCATGTCAGCAAGCGTTTTGGCAGCATACAGGCGCTTGATCAGCTGAATTTGCAATTCAAACCTGGTAAAATAATTGGTTTGTTTGGGCCCAACGGGGCCGGCAAATCCACTGCCATGAAAATGATTGCCGGGTTAAATCAACCAGACCGGGGACGCATACTGGTGGACGGGCAAAGTCCCCGGCAAAGCCGGGATAGAATAGCTTTTCTGCCGGAAATTGATCATCTCTACGGCTGGTGGACCTTAAAGCAGGCGGCAGATTTTATGCGCAGTTTTTATTCTGACTGGGATGACAGCCGTTACCGGCAGTTGCTTGATTTTTTAAATCTGCAGGAAGATATGAAAATCGGCAAAATATCCAAAGGGCAGCGGGCCAAATGCAAACTGCTGCTGGTCGTGGCCCGGCGCGCCCCTTATATTTTGCTGGATGAACCCCTTTCCGGAATTGATATCCTCACCCGGGAGATAATCATCAACACGCTTAACCTTGATTTGCGCGAAGGTGAGCAAACCATTATAATATCCACCCATGAAATAGATGATGTGGAAAATCTGGTCGACGAGGTATTCTTCATAGATCAGGGCCGAATCATGGTGAGCGGCGCGGCTGAAGAGTTAAAAATAACCCGGGGCATGTCCCTGGTGGAAATAATGAAGGAGGCCTTTCGTAATGTACAGAAGCAAGCTTAAAATGTTCGGCAAACTGTATATGAAAGATCTGCATGAAGTAACCGCGGAAATTTTGGTGGTTATAATCGGAATTGTGCTGGTTACCACGGGTTTCATGCTAAAGTCAGATGTTCCTGCCCCGGTGTTTATATTCCCATTGCTGTTGCTGCTGGGCCTGGCCGGATTTCTGCCGCTGATAGCTTCCTTTAAGTTATTGTCCCGGGAATGGAGCCAGAATACGGTTTACCTGATCATGTCACTGCCCGTATCAGGAGTAATGATTCTGGGCGCCAAAATGATGGTGCTGCTGACACAGTATATCATTGGTACCGGGTTGATTGCCCTGAGCGGTTATCTGCTCTATACAACCAATCTTTATCAATACATCACCCCTAACCAGCCGGGTTTATCAGTACTGTTTAACAATCCGGAACTGGTACGAAATTTACTGGCTTTCTATCTTTGCGGATTGATCTTTTTGATGTTCCTGTGCAGCACAAGTTTTTTCAGTCAGGTGACCGGTAAATTGAGTTCCCGCTTCTCCGGCCTGATTACTGCCATAACTTTTATAATTACGCTGGTCTTGTCAGGTAAAATACTCACTGCTTTTAAGATCAGCAGTATAACAGATAACTCCAGAGCAATGCAGATGATGGGCAGTGCGGATAACTTCGTCAACAGCCTTAATTTTTCCAGTCTCAGCTATTTGCTGCTGGCCATCGTAATTTTTATCCTGGCGGTAATGATTTATGATCGTAAACTGGAGTTATAAACCGCAAAAATCGGCATCCGGCCGGTCTTGCCAAAAAAAGCAGCAGCCGTTATGCTGTTGAAAGAGGTACTGCCGGGTTGTCTTTACAACTCAGGATTACAAAATTCAAGGGGGAGAAGACATTGTATGCAGAAGATTCAAGGCAAATCATAAAGCAGCTGGAAGCAGAATTAAAGGCCAAGGATGCTGAGGTTGCTGCCCTTAAGGAAGAAATCGGGCAGATTGTTGCATCCAATCAAGCCCAGGTGGAGGAACTGCAGGATTTGAGAGTATTGGCCCAGGCGGTGCGCAAGCATTTTAATAATAATTTAGGGGTGGAAAGGTGCGTGGCCTGCAGCAAATGTGATTATGAAGAACTGGAAAAAGCCATGCTGCAATGCAAGGCGTTTACCCGCATAAGACTTTAATTGTTTTAACAATCCTTCAGCCGCGCCAGCGGTCCCCGGCTGAAAAGGCATTCGATCAGTTCCGCTTCGCTGATCATACCCCGCGGCCTATGCTGCTGGTCAAGCACCAGCACCACTGTATAATAGTTGGGACGGGTTGCCTCCAGTATACTCTTGACCAGGGCTTCTTCAAGACCTACAACCTGACGTGAAGACAGAAAGCCCTTACTGGCCAGTTCACTTTTTTTATTGACCAGATAGCGCATAAAAGCGTAACTCAGCAGCAACCCTTCGCGGCGTGCGGCCCAGAACAAAATAATGCCGGCCAACATATAATTGGCACCACTTTGTTGTATATAAAAAAGGTAAATGCCATAGATACATATTAAAACCGCAATCGCCTTGCCCAGGTTGGCAGATACTGCAGTCGCTCTTTTATAACCCATATGCAAAGAAAGAATCGCTCTTAATACCCGCCCGCCATCCAACGGCAAAGCCGGCAGGAAATTAAATATACCCAAAAAAAGATTAATCTGAATTAATAAAGAAGATTTAAGAAGAAGATTTGCCGGCAGGAAATAAAAAAAAGCTGCCAGGGAGAGGCTCATAATCGGCCCGGCCAAAGCTATATATATTTCCCGGTCAGGATCAAGTCCGTTAAAATCATCGATTCTGGCCTGTCCGCCAAAAGGCAGCAATTCAATTTCAGTCACCCTGACCTTTAATAAGGCCGCCATGATAGTATGGCTGAGTTCATGCAGCAATACTGAAGCAAAGATAATCAGTATTTCACTTCCCAGCCCAAGATATGTATAGATTGCGCAGAGCAGCAAAAACAGCCAGTTTATACGTACCCGGATCCCGGCAATTTTACCGAGAATCATCGTTATTCAAAAATACTGCGGGGGTTGACGGGATCGTCCTTGCTGCGCAATTCAAAATAAAACTGATCACCGGTTTTGCCTATCACCTGCTCAATCAGCACCGGATGGTCAACTTTTACATCGACTTCCTGCAGCCCCCCGTAAATTGATTCTAAACCGCCGGTATGTTTAATTTTAACCGTATACTTACGGTTGTCCCCGGTAATGGTTTGCACGGTTCCCGGCAACACCGCCTTAACCGGTGTGCTTGCGGCTACTTTAAAATTCATACCCGGGTTAAAAGTCTTACGATTCAGCTCTTCGCTCCAACCATAATTTTGTTCAACCATTAAATAATCACAAGGTGCCTTTAACAAGAGCCGGGTGGAAGCAGGCAATTGTTCCAGGCTGTTATAGTCTTGTCGGGGAATAAGATGATTGAAGGTCTGGGTAAGATCATAGTCAGACTTCATTATGTAGCGCAGAACCGGTTCCACCGCCTGCTTGCCGGGGCTGTTTGACTGCATAACCAGTCCCAGTACGGAAGCCAGAACAATAACCAACAAAAGACGGATTTTAAAATTAGCAAACACCAAGCTCACCACCAGACTTTTTAATAAATATATAGTAAGCCTGGCTATTTTATGTCAGCTTTACCGCTTCCGCGCAAAATTCTGCTTTTACGCTAAATTTCTTATCTTATATCGTACTCCGCATCGATGGTTTCATGGCTGCCGGCAGGAGAATTTTCCTGAGCTTTGCGCACGACTTTGTGGTAAACATCCTTGGGCAGAAAGAAACGTGACCAGGACAAAACCTGTTCTATATTACGCAGTAGATCCGGCCGGCCGTCCCAATGCTGATACAGCACCTGTGGGCTTATGCTGTTCATGAATCTTTTCAGGACCAAAGCTACCAGCAAAACATCATCAACCTGCCCTACAAAGGGGATAAAATCCGGCATAAAATCAATTGGTGAGACAATATAGGCGGCCGTCGCCAGGAGCAGCATTTTTTCAGTCTTCGACACCCGGCTGTCGCGGGTTAGCCGATAAAGCAATTTTAAATAATTAGGTATTAACATGATCGCTTCCTGCAGTTTGCCTCGTGCCATGGTGAGATCAATTCCTTCCTTAACCATTTCTTCCCTCCTCTCCACAAATCAAAAGACCAGTTTTTTCCCCCTTATATTAACACTTAATATAAAACCCACCGCCAGCATGTTGGTCAGCATGGCACTGCCTCCATAACTCAGAAAAGGCAAGGGGATCCCGGTAATCGGCATAATGCCGATCGACATGCCAATATTTTCAAAGATATGAAACATCCACATGGCGGTTATGCCGATAACCAGATAAGTGCCATATAAATCATTGGCATTAAAACTAATGATTACTGCCCTGATCAATAGTATTCCATAAAGAAGAATAACCAATACTGCACCAATAAAACCCATTTCTTCGCCAATAACAGCATAAATGAAATCAGTATGATGTTCCGGCAGGAAATTTAGTTGTACCTGACTGCCATTAAACATTCCCTTGCCGGTCAGGCCGCCTGAACCTATCGCCACCAGAGACTGGATCGTATTCCAGCCTGCTCCTCGACCGCCTTTACCGTCATTATAAGGATCAGCAAAGACAATCAGCCGCTTAATCTGATAGTCATCCAACGGCAGCCAGGTATCAAACTTAAAATGCATAAACAGCAGCAAGGAGATAAACAATGTGGTAATGAGAATGATCTTACCCAGGGTGCGGGGATTGGCACCGGCAATAAACATCATGACCAGAGTAACTGCAATATAAACCAACGCCGTTCCCAAATCCGGCTGCATCATAATCAGCAGGCAAGGGATGCCCATAAATATAAAGCAGGGCAGCATTTCCATAAAATTATTCAGTCTATCTTTACGTTTGTTTAGATAGGCAGCAAATGCAAGGATAAGCAATATTTTGGTAAATTCAGCCGGCTGAATTGTAGGAAACGGTCCGAATCCGATCCACCCGGTTGTACCTCGTACTTCTTCTCCGAAAGCCAGGACAACAATAAGCGTCAAAATGGAAAAACCATATAAATATTTCCAGTAACCTTCCAGCTGCGTATAATCAAAGCGGATGACTATAACCGCCAGGATGATACCGACCGTCAGCCATAGAATTTGTTTCTTGATATAATAAAATGGGTCACTGCCAATGCCGCTGCTGGCACTGTAAAGAATAACCAGGCCGAAAGCCAGGAGCAACAATAAGCTGAGAATAAAACCTTTATCTAAAAACTTGATTCGTTTAATTTCCATTTAGCTCCCCCCTGCTTCATTATAGTGGTAAGAAAACAACCCTGTCCAGTTCCGTGGCTAGGCCAAACATTTGTTTAAATGTGTAAATCTGGGTGGCGGTTAACTCCGCCCCGAACAATTAAAGTTTTTATCACCAAAAAGTCATCCCGCTTAAAAGGTATTTACATACGATTTAAACAGGATGACCATCGTTATTATTCATTTATCCGGGCAGGAATAAAACCGGCAGAACGGTTCGAACGGTTAAATGGCGGACGCCCTTTTCAATCCTTTAATAGGGATATTGGCAATTAAGGCAACCGAATTATCTTCCCCTTCAATATTGACCAGCAACCCTTCCAGATCAATGTCCATATACTTTTGAATAACTTGAATCAGGTCATCGCGAAGCAAATTTATAACCTCCGGAGATACCGTGGAGCGATCATGCACCAGAACCAGGCGCAGTCTTTCCCGCGCGATATCCTTGGAGCTTGTTTCTTTACCAAATATTCTGCTTATTAATTCTAACAAAATGAATCCCTCCTACCTGGCCAACTTGAGTATTTTTTTGAATTTGTCGACCAAATTCAATGAATCCTCCATTACTTCAACCGGCAGATCTTCCCCGATCAAACGTCTGGCAATACGGCGATAGGCCTCTCCAGCCCGGGAAGTGGTTTCCAATACGGCCGGCTCACCGCGATTGGTGGAAACGACAATCGCTTCATCTTCCGGTACCACCCCCAACAAATTAATAGCGAGAATATCCAAGATATCTTCAATATCCATCATATCGCCACGCTTCACCATTTTATTGCGCATGCGATTAATGATCAATTTTGCGTTGCTTAAGCCCGCTGCCTCCAGCAAGCCGATAATCCTGTCGGCGTCACGGACGGAAGATATTTCCGGCGTAGCTACCACCACTGCATCATCGGCGCCGGAGATGGCATTTTTAAATCCCTGTTCGATTCCAGCCGGGCAGTCGACCAGTATAAAATCAAATTCTTTGCGGAGCTCATTGGTAAGGTTTTTCATCTGATGCGGTGTAATCGCCGTCTTGTCTTTGGTTTGCGCCGCCGGCAACAGACACAATCCTTCAAACCGCTTGTCTTTTATTAATGCCTGTTTAATTTTGCAGTTGCCGTTGACCACATCGACAATATCAAAGACAATCCGGTTTTCCAAACCCATAACCACATCCAGATTGCGCAGGCCGATATCAGTGTCAAGCATGACCACTTTTTTGCCCAGCATCGCCAGCGCTGTTCCTAGATTGGCAGTAGTAGTGGTTTTACCCACTCCGCCCTTGCCGGAAGTAATCACCAGTACCCTACTTTTCATTCTTTTAGCCCCCAATCATATTTTTAGCTTTTCAATAACGACTTTTCCTGCCCGGATCTTAGCCAGTTCCGGAGTGTTGACCACAATATTTTCTCCGTCGGGAGGACGGGTAATATGGTTGGCAATCCGCAATTGAATGGGATTGAGACGATAGGCGGCGATAACTGCACTTTCATCTCCATATGCACCGGCATGGGCGATTCCCTTCAATGCTCCCATAACCAGAATATTGCCCCCGGCAATTACTTCGGCTCCGGGATTTATATCTCCCAGAACAACCATATTTCCATCACTTCTGTATTTCTGTCCCGAACGTAGACTCCTGTAAATCAGGGTGGTATTGTTACTGACCAGATTTTCTGACTCGTTGAAGTCCTGATAAATCACTTGGCGGCCGGGATCAGACCTGGGATCTTCACCGTTGATCAGTTCTTTCATATGAAAGCCGTGTTCCCGCAGGATATCCTCCATCTCCCGCAGTTGCCTTCCAGTAATGCTTTTATTGCCTACATCAATGCTTACCATGCTGCCCATTAAATAACTGTCTATTGCCTTCAGATTTCTTTCCAATTCAGCTTTCATATCTGCAAAGCTTCCCCATGCTTTTAAATTGATAATAAGTTCTGCCCCTGTACCTTCCGGCGCTATCTCCACAGACATTTTCAAGCCTCCTATCTGTTCAGTCCCAAAAACGAATCATATATTTACTTTTTCTATTCCTTTTCAATCCATTTTTTACCTTTATTGAAAAAAATAATAATAGAGGAAATGCACTCGCATTTCCTCTATTAAGGTCGTTCTGCCCGCAGAAAATTATTTGATTATTCGCCATTGGTCTCGACTTATTTGTGATTATTTATTCTCTTGACGTAGTATTATCGATTTCTGATCCATTAACGGAGGTTTCAGCTACCGGGTCGGTTTGCTTCTGAACTTCGGTTCGTGCCTGCTCTTCCTTGGCCATAATCGCAGCATAATGATCAACCAGCCCAAAATACTGTTCAAACATATCTTTGGCCACCCACCCGGCTGATTCACTGCCATGTTGTCCATATTCAACCACTCCGGCAAAGGCTATCTGAGGGTTATCAGCGGGAGCAAAAGCGATAAATACTCCATGAAATTCGCTTAAGGTCTTATCGCCGACCCGCCCGGTCTGGGCCGTTCCTGTCTTAGCCGCCACCGGAATGTTTTCCGGGAAGCTGGTAAAAAGGAAACTGGCGGTGCCTCCCGGTTTGGTTACGGACTGCATGGCCTGTCTGGTTAAAGCCAGGGTATTGGCTGAAACCGATGTTTTATGGATGATTTTTGGTTTTATTTCCTTGGTTTGTCCATTGTTTGGATCAGTAATCTTCTTTACCAGGTGTGGTTCCATCAGGTAGCCTCCATTAGCAATGGTGGCGGCATAATTGGCCAGCTGCATCACGGTATACTGGTTGGAACCCTGCCCGATGGACATGTTAAACGTATCAAAAGCCTGCCATTTGGTATCAAAATTGTAATCGATCGTGTACTGGGCTTCCAGTTTGGCACTCTCGTTTTTTTGTTGTTTCTGCAGGACTTCCCTTTCCTGCTCACTACTGGCTTCTGCAAGCAGGCGATCATATTTTTCCTGCAGCTGTTTACGCAGATTATCATACTTGCGATCAATTAAAATCGCGTTTATTTCCTTTTTCCAGGCCGGGGTAGGTACCAGACCGCTGACTTCTCCGCTGAGATCGATGCCGGTTTTTTCCCCCAAACCAAAATCCTTGGCGACTTCTATGATTTTATCTTTGCCGGCGCGGCGTCCTGCTTCCTGAAAATAAGTATTGCAGGAGTCGGCCATGCCATTGAAATAGTTCTCATTGCCATGTACCCCGGTACAGGGTATATAGGGAGCGATCCAGTAACGGCCCGCACAATTTATCAAGTCGTTGAAGGGATCTAATTTGCCGGATTCCAGGGCAGCCATACCGGTGATCGGTTTAAAGGTCGAACCTGGAGGATACTGGGCCTGAATGGCACGATTGATGGCTGCCCCCGGCTCCATTGGATTATATTTGTCCCCGGCCGGGAAATAATAGGGGACCAGGGAAGAGGCTAGTTTTCCTTTAAAATCATCCGGTCTCATCAGCGGATGGCTGGTCATGGCCAGTATCTCACCCGTCTTCACATCCATTAAAACCGCTGCGCCTACCTTGGCTTTAGGATGGGCCTGCTGGATCCTTTGCAGGTTGCTTGCCATGCTTGCTTCCAAAACCTTCTGCAGTTTCAGATCCAGGGTCAGGGTAAGATTTTGGCCCGGAACCGGAGACATGGTTACCAATTCCCCCATCGGTCTGCCCTGGGCATCGACCTCCACTCGGCGGGCACCGTCTTTGCCTTTTAACTGACTTTCATATACTTTTTCCACCCCGGATTTGCCAATCAGACTGTTGATGCTGTATTTATCCCCGCTGCGGGCAAGTTCTTCTTCATTAATAGCATGGATATAACCTAAAACATGACCGGCCATAGTTTCCTGAGGATAGACCCGCAAAGGCTCGATATTAACAGCAACTCCAGGTAATTCCTGGCGGTTTTCCTCAATTTGAACCACCAGTTCCCAGGGAATATCGCGCATTACCGCTACCGGTTCAAAAAGCCGGTATTTTTGCAGTTCTATTTTTTCTTGGATTTGGTCGGTAGTTACTTCAGGATAATAAGGCTGCAAAAGTTCAGCCAACCGGGCAATAATTTTATCCTGATCATTTCCCTCCAGATAGCTCAAGCTCAACGTATAAACCGGTTCATTGGCGGCCAGGGTCGCTCCGTTGCGGTCATATATCTCCCCGCGGGAAGCCAGGATAGGCAGCAGACGAATCCGGTTTTCACTGGCCTTGGTTTGATATTTTTCAGAATAAAATATCTGCACCACTGCCAACCGTAAACCAAGTACAACCAGCAACGCGCAGACGATATAAATATATGTCTTTAATCGGTTTTGCAGCATCGGAGTTTTCATAACCTATCACCTGTATCCTTCAGCAAACCCCGCTTGGAAGATTGATAATACCAGATATAAATAGGGGTAGTTAGCACAACATTATATATAACCTGATAGAAAATATTAATAAACAAGCTGATCGTCACATTAAAAGCAGCAAAATAAATTAAAGCAACAATAATCAGTATGAAGGCATTGAGCAGGGAGCCTATGATTACGCTGAAGATACTTACCGCTACATTTTCCGTAAATACCCGGTGCTGCAATCTCCCGATAATATATGCAGTCACAGTCTTGCTAAGAGCATTCATGCCAATAAAGCGCCCGGCATAAAGATCTTCCAGCAAACCGCAGATTAGACCATAACGTGCCCCTTTCTCGGCTCCGTTCAACAGGGCATAAAATATAACGAAAACCAGTACCAGATCCGGCACCACACCTTTTATACTATAACTGGCGAAAAGAGTGGACTGGAAAAATATTGCCGATAAAGGCAGCAGTGCCAATAAAACAAAACGCACAATGACTACTCCTTCTGCTCTTCAGAGGCAACCGGAGGATAAATCTGCGTGATCACCATCACTTCCTCCAACTTGTCAAACGCTACGGCTGGCCTAATCGTAGCCGTCAGCAATAAACCGTTGGCTTCTTTTTCAACGGTCTGAACATAACCGATTTGTATTCCTTTAGGATAAAATTGTGATAAGCCGGAGCAAACTATTCGCTCATACCGGCTGATATTGGAATAATAAGGAATGTTGATCATGCGCAGCTTATTTGATTCTCCCATACCCTCAATGATTCCCTTGGTCTCACGGCTGTTCTGCACAATTGCGCCTACCGCCATCTCATGGTCGGTGATCAGCGTTACCTGGGATGAGTTGAAGCTTACACTGCTGACCCTGCCTACCAGGCCGTCGGCACTGATGACCGCCATCCCCGGGCTGATGCCATCCTGCGTTCCTTTATCGATGGTTATAAATTCAAACCAGTTGTTGGGATGGCGCCCAATCACCCGGGCAACTACCAGCTGGTACTGGTCCTGATGAGCTTGCTTGTAATCCAGCAAAATTCTTAAACGTTCGGTTTCGGCTTTATACTCCCGCAATTGCTGATTTTCCAAACTCAATTTATCATTTAGCTTTTTCATTTGCGCCAGTTGGCGGGCCAGTTCCTTTTTATTCTCCAAACCCGTGCTCACAGAGGACATACCCCTTTTTAGCCCGCTTAATCCATTCTGCAGGGGTGTAATACTTTCTTGCAGCAATTTTTCTGCCATGGTTATTTCGGTGCGGATGCCGGTACTGTAATGCATCAAAATCAGGAAAATTACCAACACCGCCAATAAAGCCCAAAAGCCCTTTTTCCCAACAAACTTAAACACGGTTATTCACCCAGCTAAAATGTTTTTTTCGCAGATACCAGCAGCTTTTTAAGTTTCTCAATGTTTTCCAGCACAACTCCGGTTCCCCGGGCAACTGCCAGCAGCGGTTCTTCACAAGTATAGACCGGCATATGGGTTTCCTGACCTATCAGTTTATCCAGACCTCGTAAGAAAGAACCTCCCCCGGCCATTACAATGCCCCGGTCCATAATATCAGAAGCAAGTTCGGGCGGGGTTTTTTCCAGACATTCCTTGATCCCGTCAATGATTTGTTCCACCGTTTCTTTAAGTGCAACCTGTATTTCACCGGAGGAAATCTCAACCGTTTTCGGCAGCCCGCTGATCAGGTCGCGGCCCCGGATTTCATAAAATTCCTCCGGCCCTTCCCATAAAGCTGATCCTATATTCATTTTGATTAATTCCGCACTGCGTTCGCCAATTAAAACACTATAGGTTTTTTTCAAATGGTTAATGATCGCATTATCCATATTATCACCGGCCACCCTGACCGATTTGGCAGTTACAACCCCTCCCAGTGAAATAACCGCAACTTCAGTCGTACCGCCGCCAATATCAACAATCAGATTACCGGTCGGTTCATGTACCGGCAAGCCTGCTCCGATAGCTGCTGCCATCGGTTCTTCAATCAGAAAAGCCTCCTTGGCTCCTGCTGACAGCGCCGCCTCACGCACCGCTCTTTCCTCTACGGTGGTACAGCCGGTAGGTATGCTTATCACAATACGCGGCTTGACAAACAAGCTTTTCTGATCCATGGCCCGATTGATAAAATACTTCAGCATCGCCTGGGTGACATCAAAATCAGCAATAACGCCATCTTTCATCGGCCGTATGGCAATAATATTACCGGGGGTTCTGCCTATCATTTGTTTGGCTTCCTCGCCTACGGCCAGAACCTTACCGGTCTGACTCTGAATGGCTACCACCGAAGGCTCTCTGATTACAATACCTTTCCCGCGGACGTGTACGAGTGTATTGGCAGTTCCTAAATCTATACCCATATCTTTATTGAAAAACATTCCGATATTGCCTCCTTAAATACTCATATTGCCCCTTTTTCTTTTAAACTGCAGTAACTTTTATGACCGATAACCAAATGATCGATTAGTTCAATCCCCATGATCTTGCCTGCTTCCACCAGGCGGCGGGTAATATCAAAATCTTCCCGGCTGGGAGTGGGGTCACCGCTGGGATGGTTATGGGCTATAATAACAGAAGCAGCGCTGCATTTCACCGCCGCTTTAAAAACTTCCCGGGGGTGGACAATAGAACTAGACAAGCTGCCGATTGATATTATTTCTTTGCTTATCAGGCCGCCTTTACGGTCCATATATAAACCGTACAGAAACTCCCGGTCATAATAGCGCATTTCCTCCATTAAAAGCTGGCTTACATCTTCCGGTGAATGGATGAAATCTTTTATTTTAACATCCAAGGCGGTACGGCGGCCAAGTTCGATAGCCGCTTTTATAGTTATAGCCTTGGCCGGACCAATCCCCTTGACCTTGGTGAGATCCTCAATATCAGCTTCTCTGATATTACGTAAGCCATTATAAGAAACTAACAACCGGTTGGCCAATTCCAGCGCACTGATATTTCTGGTTCCATTGCCGAGAATTATCGCCAGTAGTTCCGCCTCGGAAAGATTGGCTTCACCATGAATACTAAGTCTTTCCCGGGGACGCATTTCCGGGGGCATATCCTTGATTCCAAACTGGTAATCCATCAGGCGTTCTCCCTCCCAATAAGTTTACGCCCTGTTTACCCAGCATGAGATAAAGTCTGTTAATAGGCAAACCAACTACATTGAAATAACATCCGGCGATTTTTTCGATCAGCAGAGCTCCCTTGCCCTGAATCCCATATCCGCCTGCCTTGTCCACCCATTCTCCCCAATCCAGATAGGAATTTATCTCCTGGCGGCTCAAGGTGCGAAAATATACATCGGTTATCTCCACTTCTGTATCACAGATACCCCGGCTGCTGTTCAGAACACAAAGGCCGGTCATAACCTGATGATGCCTGCCGCTTAGTAAGGAAAGTTTATAAAATGCATCCTCCCGGTTGACCGGTTTTCCCATAATATGCTCGTCCAGAACGACCAAGGTATCAGCAGCGATGATAATAGCCTGCTGCTTGTCTCTGGCAACCTGCTCAGCCTTGCGCCGGGCCAGCTGTTTAACCAATTCAGGAGCGGAGCTGTTTTCAATTGATTCTTCATCTATTTCAGCCGCTGCAACAACAAAAGGTACTCCTATTTGTTCAAGCAACTGCTGCCGGCGTGGTGAAGCCGAAGCCAATATTATTTCCTGCAACATTACTCCTCATCAATGGCATCCTGTTTACAAGCGTCTGTAAAACAGCCACGCGAGCACAAATCCCAGGATGGTAAAAAAATTAATATTGAGCATAAACCCAAAGCTCAGCGTAAAAACATGTAAATCCATGGTAAACGTGGGCAATCCCACACTCTGTACTCTGCCCAACAGGCTCAGGGCTGGCCATACTCTAACGATAGCATCTCCAATCCAGCCACCGATGATTCCGCCCAGTGCAAGGAGCAGCAACAACAGTTGCCAGCCCGGGTAAGTTCGGGTCCGGTTAGCCAAGACACTTCCTCCCGCATTTTTTCAAGTTTAGCATTCCTATTGTTTAAAAACAAGGACGGCAAAATATAGAAAGCCCTCCAAAAGAGAGCTTTATACCGCAAACCCTAGTTGTTAAAAGATAAATTAAAACTGAGCACCTCCAGATTAACAGAAAGGTCAACATGGCGCAAAGTTACCCCCGCAGGCACCCTTAATACCTCAGGAGAAAAGTTTAAAATAGCTTTTACCCCGGATTGAACCAATTTATCTGTAACTTCCTGAGCTGCCTGTGCCGGTACCGTAATGATCCCAATTTTAATATCGTGCTGGCTGATCCTGTCCTTCATTACCTCTAATGGTTCGATGGTAATATCGGTTAGTTTTTTACCGATGATATCCGGATTGTTATCCAGGATGGCACACACTTTAAAACCCCGGTCGTTGAATCCCCTGTATAAAGCCAGCGCAGAACCCAGTTTTCCGGCACCGATGATGATTACATTCCAAGTTTTGTTTAGCCCCAATATTTTAATAAGATGTCCATAGAGCTCACTTACTTTATATCCGACGCCACGAGTGCCAAACTCTCCGAAATAGGCCAAGTCCTTTCTGACCTGAGCAGATCCTACCCCTACCCCTGCTGCAATCTCGCCTGACGAGATGGTTTCTATTCCCTTTTCCTGCATCTGCATTAAATAGCGAGAATAGATGGATAAACGCATCACAGTAGCCTCAGGGATTTTATAGACCTTCAAGCCATTCCACTCCTTTAATTTAAGAATCTATTCTTATTATGTAATTTAATCATCCATAATGCAATTGCTATATTCATTCCACTATAGTATAAGCCCAACCTGCCTGACAATACCAAAGCAGGGTATTATTAAACTTATGCTGCCTGTACCCCTTTTATATATTCAAATAAAAATAAAAAAACCCGGCCGGGCCGAGTACGGTGCAGGCTAAGCCCGCACAAAAAAAAAATCACCTACCCTTCAGGTTCCGTTAGAACAGGTATGAGAAGAGGGTATAAACAATTGCCGCGACAACCCCTGATAAAGGAATCGTTATAAACCAGGCGATAACGATTTGCTTGGCAATATTCCATCTGACCCCCTTCATTCTTTTGGCAGCGCCAACCCCCATGATGGAAGAGGATACCACATGGGTGGTACTAACCGGCACGCCCAGCTTGCTGGAAACGAAAATGACCAGGGATGAAGAAAAATCAGCTGCAAATCCGTTGATCGGTTCGATGCGGAAGATTTTACCTCCCATGGTACGGATAATTTTCCATCCCCCCATGGCAGTTCCTGCCGCCATTGCCATTGCACAGGCTATTTTCACCCAGAGCGGAACTTCAAAACTGATCAGAATCCCGGCACTAACCAAACTCATGGTAATGATTCCCATGGTCTTCTGGGCATCATTGGAACCGTGTGCAAATGAGGCCATACAGGCAGTAATGATCTGCAGCCGGCGAAATTGACGGTTGGTTTTGGCCGGTGAGGATTTTTTAAATATCCAAAACAGCAGATACATAATAATGCTGCCAACCACCAGACCGATGACCGGAGTTGTCAGCAAACCGGAAAATATCCTGACAAATCCGTTCCAACTGACTTCACTGGGGCCAAATCCCACCAGGGCTGCTCCCACCAAACCGCCGATCAAAGCATGGGATGAGCTGCTGGGAATACCGAAATACCAGGTAAAAACATTCCAAAATATCGCTCCGATCAGGGCTGCACATATTATCTGGGGGGTTACAACTTCCGGCTTGATAATTCCTTTACCGATGGTTGCGGCCACCGCGGTTCCGCTCAGCGCACCGAGGAAATTCAAAGTAGCCGCCACCATTATGGCTGCCCGCGGACTTAAAGCCTTGGTGGAAACGGATGTGGCAATAGCATTGGCGGTATCATGAAATCCGTTAATGTAATCAAATATCAGAGCCAGAATAACGATAGCGATTACCCAGGTTAAACTAAACATATTTAACCGCTATTCCTTTGATTACATTGCTGACGGTTTCACAATAATCCAGTGTCGTTTCCAGGTGTTCGTAGATTTCCTTCCATTTGATAATCTCAATCACATCTTCTGTATTTTCAAAAAGACTGGCGATGCCGGTACGATAAAGATTGTCACCCTGATGTTCAAACGCTCTGATCTTTTCACATGATTCAATGATTTCCCGATGATGGACTCTCAATTCTCTTAGTTTTCGAACCGCAAATTTGACTTCTTCAGTAGCTTCTACCAGTACATTGACCAGATCCAGCACATATCTTTCTTTGGGCTGGCCGACTTTGTAAATGACTACTTTTTCCATGGTCCCCTGAATATGATCCAATACCCGATTAAGATCCTGCGCCAATAATAGAATATCTTCGCGATCAAAGGGAGTTATAAACGAATGGTTGATACGTTCAATCGTTTTCAAAAAAATGCGATCGCCATGATGTTCAACTTCATTAATTCTTTCCAGATTCATGGCAGGATCACTGCGATCCTCAAAAAAAGCCTTTAGAATGTGGGCGGCTTCAGATATGGCTTCGGTACTGTCTTCAAAATATTCAAAAAAGCGTTCATCCTGTGGCTTTAATTTGATACCCAAGCAGATTCCTCCCTGTTATTTTTCTTAATCTTTCCTTCTCTGTAATTATAGCAATGTTTTTATTTGTACATTGTTAATATACTGTTAAATATTTTGAAAATAATTTCTCGCTTCGTCGAGGACATAAAAGGAACCGGTAATGAGCAGATAATCATCGCCACTCAGTATTTCCAGGCCTTTTTTCACTGCAGCGGTGATACTTTCCAGCTCATAACAAGATTTTTCGGGAAACTGTTTCCTCCATAGCGCCCCTATTTCATGCCAGTTTTGGCTGCGCTGCCCCAACGGACGCGTAAATACCGCCAGGTTGCTTCGCGGTCCAATATATTTGAGGATGGCGGCCCGATCCTTGTCATCCAGCATGCCGCAGACCAGGACTCTTTTCCGGTCCGGCAGAAGTTCCTGCAGGGCATGACTTAATGCTTCTGCTCCCTGGGGATTATGGGCGACATCACCTATCACCAGCGGATCGGTACACAAAACTTCCAGACGTCCAGGCAATTTAAGTTTGGCCAGAGTACCGGTCAAATCCTCTGCCTTGACTGCAAATCCTTCGGTTAGCAATATTTCAACCGCAGATACGGCGCAGGCCAGATTATGAAGCTGAAAGTCACCCTGCAAAGTAAACCGCTGCTGGCGGAGTTTAAAATAAGATGATGTAAGGTTGATAACCTGCCCCCGCAAATCAGGCGCATGAAATTGTTCCACCTTGATGTTGGCCGATCTTACCAGCGGTGCTTTTAACTTTTCAGCATACACCGCGATCACCTTTTCCGCCTGGGCTGGCATAGGTCCGATAATAATCGGCACTCCAGCTTTGATGATACCCGCCTTGTTATAAGCTATTTCTTCTATAGTATCCCCCAATATATCCATATGATCATAATCTATACCGGTGATTACTGAAACCAGAGGCTGGACCACATTGGTCGAGTCATAGAGCCCTCCCATGCCGACTTCCAATACGGCCAGATCAACTTTTTCATCCTTAAAATATAAAAAAGCGATGGCGGTCAGGATTTCAAATTCGGTTGGGAAATCACTCCCCGGCCAAGATAGCAGGCGCTCTTCAACCAGCTGCAGATAAGATAATAGCCTTGCCGGGCTGATTTCCCGGCCGTTAATGGTAAAACGTTCCTCATAACAATGCAGGTGGGGAGATGAAAACCGCCCCACCTTGTAACCTGCCGTACTTATTATATCTGCAATCATCAGCGATGTTGAGCCTTTACCGTTGGTTCCCGCTACATGTACCACCGGGATTTGCTGCTGGGGATTATCAAATCCGGCCAGGAGGGCCAGAACCCTTTGCAGACCCGGTTTGCTGCCGGGGGCTGAAATGCTTTGCAGCTTGGTTGCGATTAGGCTTTGAAAATCTGCAGACGTTTTAATATACCCTCTTTCCGGCTTCTAAATTCCTCAATCTTGCTCTTTTCCTTGCTGATCACCTCGGCGGGTGCCTTGGCGGTAAAGTTCTCATTATTCATTTTGCTTTCCGACTTGACCAGTTCTTTTTCAACTGTCTGCAGATCCTTTTCCAGACGGCTTACTTCTTTGGCGATGTCGATCATCCCCTCCAGCGGTACATAGATTTCCGCGAAACTGGTCAGGGCGGAAACGGCCTGGCGTGGTTTCTCGGGCAGGCTGGCCACAATAGACAACTCGGCGCGTGCCATATTCTCAATATATTCCCCGCAGCTTTGCAATAACTGCAGAACATTTTCTTCTGATGCCACTATAATCACGGTAACGGTGGCCGAAGGACTGAGATTGAATTCCGCCCGGATGTTGCGCAGGGCGCGGGTTGTGGCCATAACCACCTGCATTTTTTCCAGTGCTTCCCCATCCAGTTGGGATTCATCCGAGCGCGGCCAGGCATCCAGCATAATCGTTTCATGGTGACCGGGGAGCTTTTGATAAATCTCTTCAGTAATGTAAGGCATGAAAGGATGCAGCAACCGTAAAATATCCATATGCACCTGGCGCAGTACGTTTTGGGCTACTGCCTTTTGGTGCGGATCAACACCGCGGGCAAGCCTTGGCTTGACCAGTTCAATATACCAGTCACAGAAATCATCCCAGATAAACTCATACAGCCCTTTGGCCGCTTCGCCCAGGTCATAGCCTTCCAGCAGCCTGGTAGTTTCGTCTATTTTGAGATTCAACCGGGATAAAATCCAGCGATCCGCCAGGGTAAGCTCTTCCGGCTTGATTTCTATCTCCGTGAAATCTTCCAGATTCATTAATACGAAGCGGGAAGCGTTCCATATTTTATTGGCAAAATTACGGCTGTTCTCCACCTTGTCCCAATGGAAACGCACATCATTGCCGGGCGTAACCCCGGTTATCATGGAAAAGCGCAGTGTGTCAGCGCCATATTTTTCAATCACCTCAATGGGATCGATGCCATTGCCCAGTGACTTGCTCATCTTGCGGCCCTGGCCGTCAAGAATCAGGCCGTGGATATTTACTTCATGGAAAGGTACCTGCCCGGTTTGTTCAATGCCGGAAAAAATCATGCGCGCCACCCAGAAGAAGATAATATCCCGGCCGGTGACCAGTACCGAGGTCGGATAAAAATCGGCCAGATCCTGGGTTTCATCCGGCCATCCCAAGGTGGAAAAGGGCCACAGGGCACTGGAAAACCAAGTATCCAATACATCCTCATCCTGCTTAAGATCACTTGAGGTGCAAGACGGACAGACGGTCACATCTTCCTTGCTGACAATGATGTCACCGCATTCCTGGCAATACCAGACCGGAATGCGGTGCCCCCACCACAACTGCCGTGATATGCACCAATCACGGATGTTTTCCATCCAATTGATATATGTTTTCGTAAAGCGTTCCGGGATAAACTTAATTTCTCCGGTCAGAACCTTTTCTATGGCCGGTTCGGCCAGCGGTTTCATGCGCACAAACCACTGTTTGGAAATGAGCGGTTCAATAATCGTGTCACAGCGTTGGCAATGGCCAACCGCATGACGATGCTCTTCTATTTTCAGCAGACTTCCCTGCGCTTCTAAATCCGCAACGATCCTGCGCCGGCACTCATAGCGATCCAACCCCGCATATTTCCCTGCCATTTCACTCATGGTACCGTCCAGATTGATGACGACGATTTCTTCCAGATGATGACGCCGTCCCATATCAAAATCATTGGGATCATGGGCAGGTGTAACTTTCACTGCACCGGTGCCGAATTCACGGTCCACATAATCATCGGCAAAAATGGGGATGACCCTTCCTACCAAGGGAAGAATAACATTTTTGCCGATTAAATGGGCATAGCGCTCATCTTCAGGGTGTATGGCCACACCACTATCCCCCAGCATCGTTTCCGGCCGGGTGGTGGCTACCACCAGGAACTCATCGCTGCCTTCCACCGGATATTTAATATACCAAAGATGGCCGTCGCTGTCGGCATGATCCACCTCAATATCAGAAATGGCTGTTTTACACTTGGGACACCAGTTGATAATGTAATTGCCTTGATAGATCAAACCTTTTTCATAAAGATCGACAAAGACCTCCCGCACTGCCCGGGAACAGCCTTCATCCATGGTAAACCGTTCCCGGTTCCAATCGCAGGAGGAACCCATCAGGCTTAACTGCTCGGTGATACGGCTGCCGTAAAGGTGTTTCCACTCCCAGACCCTTTCTAAAAATTTTTCCCGGCCCAGATCATAGCGGCTTAATCCTTCCGCAGCCAGGGCTTCCTCCACTTTGGCCTGGGTAGCAATGCCGGCATGGTCGGTTCCCGGCAGCCACAGGGTACGATAGCCCTGCATGCGCCGCCAGCGGGTAAGGATATCCTGTAACGTATTATCCAGGGCATGTCCCAGATGGAGTTGTCCGGTTACATTGGGCGGAGGCATAACAATGGTAAAAGGTTTTTTGTTTTTATCATCATCGGGGACAAAATATTGATTGCTTTTCCAAAAATCATACCATTTCCCCTCAACCTCGCCGGGATTATACACGCTGGATAAATTGCTTGTTGACACTCCAGTCAGCCTCCTCAAAGATATTCTATATAAATGCTTTCCTTCTCAGTTCAATCGTAGCCAAATTTTACTGCATTTTCCCCTGCTAAAGCAAATTCAGTCGTTAAAGTGGAAAAATAACAGCCGGGCAAGCTATTTCTTTAATACTTTTTTGATAAATAAGTACATCATGAATCCTCCCAGCGCAAATCCCAGCAAAGTGGGAATAATCTCAGCACCCTGGACTTCTGCGTAAACCATAATCGCAATCAAAAAAATAAGCGCCAGAATGATTTTCGGTATATTCTTTTTAATATCCATCATCAATCTCCTGTCCCCGAACAGCATATTTTCGGGTAGTTATATATTTTGGCCAATTTCTTTGATTATTTTACTATAACACAGTCAACCAGGAAAGCTAAGTTATCTGTTAACCGGGCAGCTGTGCCTCTATCCTAAAACCAATCAAGATTTGCCTGCAATCTGGTATACTATGCTAAAGTCATCAGCACAAAGGGGGCTTAAACTTTAATGTTAAGCAAGATTGAGCGTGTATCCCTGGGGTTTTTCCCGACCCCCTGGCAGGAACTTAAAAATCTCAGTGATTACCTGGGCGGTCCCCGTATATTTACAAAACGTGAAGATCAAAGCGGCTTGGCCCTGGGCGGCAACAAAGTCCGCAAACTGGAATATATCCTGGCCGATGCGCTGGCCCAAAAGGCAGATGTGATCATCACCTTCGGAGCAGTCTCCTCCAATCACGCTCGTCAAACTGCCGCCGCTGCAGCTCTCTTGGGGCTGGAATGTCAATTGATCCTGACCGGAAAAGAACCAGAACAACCCCAGGGCAATTATCTGCTGGATAAAATTTTAGGAGCTAAGACTTTTTGTGTCCGCAACCGCGAGGTGGAAGACACCCTGGTACGTTTAACCGCTGACAACCTGAAGCAAGGCAAGCGCTCCTATGTCATTCCTGCCGGAGGGCATACAATTCTGGGTACAATTGCCTACATACAGGCCTATCAGGAAATCAAACAGCAATTCCCCTTTACGCTGGATGGAATAATAACCGCTATCGGCACCGGCACCACCTATGCCGGCCTTTATCTGGGCAGTCAGCTGGACCAAAACAGGTTCCCGGTTGTAGGCATCTCGGTGGGCGGCGATAAAAGCTGGTGCGCATCCGAAGCCACCAAAGTGGTGCAGGCAACGCTGCAACACCTGGATTTGTCTGTACCTGCAATGGTTGCGATGGAAATCTATGATGAATATGTAGGGGAAGGTTATACCATTCCCTATCCCCAGGTGCGATTAGCAATTGAACTACTGGCCCGCACCGAAGGCATCCTGCTGGATCCGGTCTACAGCGGCAAAGCCATGGCGGGACTAATCGATCTGATCCATAAAGGTCGTTTCCAAGCCGGAGACAACATTATGTTTCTCCATACCGGCGGAGCCCCGGAACTGTTTACGATGCATCGGTTTTTAAGTGAAAAATAAATCTCACTTGGAGGAATGAAGCGATGGGCAAAAACAAAATCGGACGCAATGACCCCTGCCCCTGCGGCAGCGGCAAGAAATACAAACACTGCTGCATGGTGCTGGGGGAAGGGCCGACTACAGACCTTTTTACCCGCTGCAGCCAGATGATAGCCGCCGTCAAAATCAAACTGGACGAGACTTATAAAGACAACATTAAACGAATCCGCAAAGATGCCCGGCAGAGCTTTTGCCATTATACCGTTAACAAACAACTGACCACAGAACAAGAAGCGATCTTTTCCGATTGGCTGTGGTTCGACCACCGCCAGGAAGAGAGCCAGACTTTTGCCGGGGCTTATCTTGCTGAGCATCGTCAGTATATGCCCCCGCAGCTGCAGGAATGCCTGCAAGCCCTATCCGATTCTTATTTGTCGGTTTATGAACCCACCCGCATCGGGGACAATTATCTGGAAATGCGGGACATATTCTCCGAGTCCCTGCAGCAGGTCACCCTTAAAGAAAGGCTGGAGGCAGATCTGGATGAAAAGCCCTTGTTATTGCTGGGAAGACTGGTGGGGTTCCCGGAAGGCCAGGTTTTTTCAGGTATGGTCCTGGCAGTTGACAACCAGGACGGGCAGGCTTCCTATCTGCAGAAGCATATCCGTTATCTAGCCGACATCAAAGGTGAAGATAACACCGCTGCTTTATTGAAAGACAATGCCGAAGTCCTGTTGGGGCTGTTTGACCATGCGTTGCGCAAAAAGCTGATCAACATCAATGACATCCGCTATCTGCACTTTGATGACCCGGCGCAGCGCCTCGCCATACAAAAGTGGCTCAAAGCCAACCCGGGGATGGAGTATGTGCATAAATACGAGGATCTATCCTGGTATCAGGATCGGCAGGCGGGGATTAATAAAACGGTGGCGGTGGCAGAGGATTATGTCATCACTTGTGCCGGCGGCCTCGATGATCTGTATGATTGGGATGCCCTGCCGGGCGGCGATATCAAGCCCCCCTGGGAATGGCAGCTGGTCAACAGCAACCTGTACCGTCAGCCGCCGCCGGTGGAACTGGCGTCCATCTGGTTTACAGTATTGCAGGAACAGGAAACCGAACGCTGGCTTCATACCAGTCACCCCGAACTGGAGGATAAAACTCCGCTGGAAATCATCAAAGAAGAAAACAGCATTAAAAGAGTTATCAATATGCTGGATCATTTCGCCGCGCAGGTGGGGGAAGATGACGAGGGTTCAGTACTCGTTGCCTATATGCGGGAGCGGGTGGATTCTTTAGGAAGGTAGAAGGCTGCTCATGAATTAAATAGTTCAGGCAAACAGAAAGAACGTCCCCTTGTTTGTGTACAGCGGCAAAGCCATGGCGGGACTAATCGATCTGATCCGCCAAGGTCGTTTCCAAGCCGGAGACAACATTATGTTTCTCCATACCGGCGGAGCCCCGGAACTGTTTACGATGCATCGGTTTTTAAGTGAAAAATAAATCCCGCTTGGAGGAATGAAGCGATGGGTAAAAATTGCCCGGAATAAACAAAAGCAAACAGAAGGACTTCCCCTGTTTGCGTATATTATTTATTCGTTTTTCGGCTCGAAGTCAGGGGGGGTCAGGATTTCTTCCAGGGCTTCCTTTACTTCATTTACCCCTTCGCCGTTTTCGGCAGAAAAGGTGATGGGGCTTTGATCAGGTTCCAGATCCAGGGCTTTTTTGATTACCGCCAGATTTTTATTTTTTTCATTGCGGGATACTTTATCAGTTTTGGTGGCAATGAGCAGAATCGGGATTTGATGGTGCTCCAGCCACTGCTTCATCATAATATCGTTTTCGGTGGGCGGATGCCTGATATCCAGTAGTTGGATGACCCCACGCAGCTGCTGGCGGCTGCTTAAATATTTTTCAATCGTTTTGCCCCATTTGTTCTGTTCCTGCTTGGAAACCCGGGCATAGCCGTAGCCGGGCAGATCAACCATATAAAAGGCGCCATTGATTAGATAGTAATTCAGGGTACGGGTCTTGCCGGGGGTGGAGCTTGACTTGGCCAGATTTTTGCGGTTGACCAACTTATTGATCAGCGATGACTTGCCTACATTTGATCTGCCTACCAGGGCAATTTCCGGCAGGTTGTCAGCGGGTAGGCTTTTTATATCCACAAAAGAGCTTACAAATTCAGCTTTCTTCACGACCAGCATCAAATCATCCTCTTCTAAGCCAATACATGTCCAAAACAAGCAAAATAATTAAGCGCAAGGCAACCAAAAGCCCATGAGGCACAAGGTGTGGGGACACACCTTTACGAGAAATATGATCAAGGTGCGGGAACACCCCCTTAAGAGTATATCCCCGTAACAAGTACGTCAATTACATGGGTTTTCTGCTTTATGCAGCTACCTTTTTGACGGTCTGGATCCCTCCCGCCGGGAATGGTTACCGCTGCTTGCCTTTTTCTTTCGGCACCAGCGCTTCCGCCAATACTTCATCCATATGGCTGACCGGCACAAATTTCATCTTATCTTTGATCTGAACCGGAACATCTTCCAGATCTTTTTCATTTTCGGAGGGCATAATAATGGTGGTGATCCCGGCCCGGTGCGCCGCCAGAGATTTTTCCTTCAAGCCGCCAATGGGCAGTACCCTGCCCCGCAGGGTGATCTCACCGGTCATGGCTACATCACTGCGCACTTTCCGTCCCGACATGGCCGAGGCCAGGGAAGTGGCCATGGTAATGCCGGCGGAAGGTCCGTCTTTGGGAATGGCACCCTCCGGCACATGAATATGAATATCATAATTCTCCAGTGTATCCTGGCTGATACCCAGTTCATCGGCCTTGGAGCGGACATAGGTCAAACCCGCCTGGGCCGATTCCTTCATCACATCTCCCAGTTTACCGGTTAGGGTCAGTTTGCCCTTGCCTTTGATCAGGGCCACTTCAATCGATAAAATATCGCCGCCGGTTTCGGTCCAGGCAAGCCCGGTGGTTACCCCCACCTGATGATCCTTTTCCGCCCGACCGTAATGAAATTTTTCCGTTCCCAGATATTTTTTGATTCTATCCGCATCGATAGTTACGCTGAAATTTCTGTCCTTGACCACCTCGCGGGCTACCTTGCGGCAGATAGAGGCGATCTGTCTTTCCAGATTCCTTACCCCGGCTTCCCGGGTATATTCCCGGATAATTTTGCGGACGGCATCCTCGGAAAAACTTATGTTATTCTTTTTCAAGCCATGTTCCTTGATCTGCTTGGGAATCAGGTAATCCATGGCAATCGGCATCTTGTCCTCTTCCGTATAGCTGGACAATTCGATGACTTCCATGCGATCCAGCAAGGGCCGAGGGATATTGTAAATTGAGTTGGCGGTGGTAATAAACATTACCTTGGACAAATCAAAGGGTATCTCCAAATAATGATCGGTAAAGGTGTTGTTCTGTTCCGGATCCAATACTTCCAATAAGGCCGAAGCTGGATCTCCTCTGAAATCCGCTGTCATTTTATCGATTTCATCCAGCAAGAAAACCGGGTTTCGGGAACCCGACTTCTTGATACTCTGCAGAACCTGACCGGGCATGGAGCCGATATAGGTGCGGCGGTGACCGCGGATCTCCGCTTCATCCCGCACCCCGCCCAGCGACATGCGCACAAAATTACGACCCAGGGAGCGGGCTACTGATTTGCCCAGTGAGGTTTTACCCACGCCGGGAGGCCCGACCAAGCAAAGAATTGGCCCTTTCATCTTTTTGGCCAGCTTGCGGATGGCCAGATACTCCAGAATTCGCTCTTTGGGTTTTTCCAGGCCATAATGGTCCTCGTCCAGTATTTTCTCCGCCATATCAAGATCAAGCCGGTCACGGGTTTCTTTCGACCAGGGCAGGGATAAAACCCAATCCAGATAATTTCTGACCACAACCCCTTCCGCGGCCATGGCCGGCATTCTTTCCAGACGCTCCAGTTCCTTGTTGACTTTCTCCAAAGCTTCGGAGGGAAGACGGGACTCTTTGATTTTCGCCCGCAGTTCTTCCACTTCCGCCGCACGCTCGTCTTTTTCCCCCAGTTCTTTTTGAATAGCCTTCATCTGTTCGCGCAGGTAGTATTCCTTCTGGGTTTTCTCCATCTGTTTACGTACCCGGATATTGATTTTGCGCTCCAGTTCCAGAACTTCCATTTCCCGGGCCAGAATCTCACACAGCGCGTTCAGGCGCTCGCTTATATCCAATGCTTCCAGAATCGATTGTTTTTCGTTGATGCGCAAAGACAAATGGGAAGCAATCACGTCCGCCAGCCGCGCCGGCTCTTCAATGGTTACCACTGAAGCCACAGTCTCGGGCGGAATCTTTTTGCTCATGCGCACGTACTGTTCAAATTGATACACCAGAGTCCTGGTCAGGGCTTCCAATTCGGGATTCTTCTTCGTTGTTTCTTCATTTCTGAATTCCTCGATCATTACTTTGATATAATCAACATCATCGGTGTAACTGACCACCCGGGCGCGGCAGATTCCTTCCACCAGCACCCGCATGGTACCGCCCGGCATCTTTAGAATCTGTTTGATCTCGGCGACCGTACCGACTGCATATACGTCTTCCTCAGAAGGATCGTCATTTTGCGCTTCCTTCTGGGTAGCCAAAAATATTTCCTTGCTGCCCAGCATCGCTTCTTCAATGGCATTAATTGATTTCTTCCGGCCTACATCCAAATGAATTACTGTATATGGAAAAACCAACAACCCCCTAAGGGGTAGCATAGACAGTTCACGATATTGATTAAGTTCGTTTCCGAACATTACTACACCTCC
>JAAYCZ010000219.1 GCA_012729495.1 Syntrophomonadaceae bacterium
TAATTGATTTCTTCCGGCCTACATCCAAATGAATTACTGTATATGGAAAAACCAACAACCCCCTAAGGGGTAGCATAGACAGTTCACGATATTGATTAAGTTCGTTTCCGAACATTACTACACCTCCTAAGCAAATTAATTCTACTATATGTACCGGAGCAGTGCAAGAATGCCAGATAAAAGGCCGGTAGAAGAATATTAATTCTAAATCCACTCCCACCGGCCATTCAATATTATTTTTTATTAATGCGGCAGCAGGGCATGAGCAAAGACTTCGTTGATATCACAAACCGGAACCACTTCAAGATCAGGAAAATCATTAAATATATCCAACATGTTATCTTGGGGAATTAAGACTTTCCTGATGCCGGCATTGCGGGCTGCCTCGACCTTGCTCATGACCCCGCCCACCGGCTTGATCCGTCCATGTACCGACAATTCCCCGGTCATGGCCAGATAATTATCTACCGGCACCTGCCGCAGTGCCGAATAGATAGCGGTAGCCATGGCCACCCCTGCGGACGGCCCGTCTACCGGCACCCCGCCGGGAAAATTAATATGCACATCAAAATCCTTGCTGTGAAAATCAAATTGACTTTTTAAGATGGTCATGACATTTTCCACCGCACCTTTGGCCATGCTTTTACGGCGGTAACTTTTGTCTCCGGAGCCCAGTTGCTCTTCCTCGATGACCCCGGTGGCCGTCCATTTACCGGTACCTTTATCAACCGGGATCACCGCTGCCTCCACTTCAATGAGCGTACCGGCGTTGGCACCGTGTATAGCCATCCCATTGACGATTCCAATCAGCGGGATTTCACGCGGTTTCATGTCCGGGCGGGGGGCAAAACGACCGTTGTTGATGACTTTTTTTATGATCTGCAGACTGATTGCTTCCTGCTTTTCCACCTGGGCAATACCGGCCGCCAGCTGTACGATATTCACTGCCTCCCGCCCATTGTCAGCATACTTGGCAATTTCCTCCAGAGCATTCTGGTTAATCTTCATATTTATTTTTTTTGCCGCGTTGGCTATAATTTGCAAAATAGCAGGTTTGTCCAGGGGTTTGAAAAATATCTCCAGACAGCGTGATCTGATGGCCGGCGGCAATTCTTCCGGATTGCGGGTCGTCGCACCGATTAGCCTAAAATCAGCCGGCAGACCATTTTTAAAAATATCATGGATATGCGGCGGGATTACTTTATCGTGTTCAGTATAATAGGCGCTTTCCAGCATCACTTTGCGTTCTTCCAGCACCTTAAGCAGTTTATTGATCTGGGTGGGGTGCAATTCCCCGATCTCGTCCACAAACAAGACCCCCCCGTGGGCCTTCGTACAAGCCCCCGGCTTGGGCTGGGGAATACCGGCTGAACCCATGGAGCCTGCTCCCTGATAAATAGGATCATGCACCGAGCCAATCAGCGGATCGGCTATATTGCGTTCATCAAAGCGGCAGATAGTGGCATCCATTTCTACGAAAGTGGCATTGGATTTGAAAGGAGAAAGGGGATTTTCGCGGGCTTCTTCCAGAACCAGCCGGGCGGCGGCGGTCTTGCCCACCCCGGGCGGTCCGTAAATAATAACATGCTGCGGATTAGGCCCGCAAAGGGCCGAGCGCAGGATACTGATACCTTCTTCCTGGCCGATTACATCCCGAAATGAGCTGGGACGGCTCAAACTCGACAGGGGTTCGGTCAGCTTTATATTACGCATTTCCCGGAGCCGGTTTTTTTCCTTTTCCGACTCATGCACCATGACAGTTTTGCCTTTCTGCTGTGATTTCAGCAGATTCCAGAAATATAAACCAATCACAACCGCAAAAAACAATTGAATTAAATAAAAAATACCTCCGTATTGGATAAATAAATTGTTCATGGTTTATTTCCTTTCCTGGTTCTTTTTTTTATTATGCCCGTCAATGTTCTTTTACTGCCAGGAAAGCAACCTGTAAAATAAGGCAGCTTGCGCTGCCTTTTCCAGAGCGTATAAAATTTAAAATCAACGAAACAAGCAAGAAAAACTAAAATCAAGGCTAGCAAAAAGTCCGTGACTGTCGCTTCTAACTTTTTAAAGCTCAATGAAGACCAAATCAACTAGAGCGAGCAAAAAAGCCGAAGAGCAAGGCATGCAAAAAGCCTGTGACTGAGGCGTAATAATGTATGGGGACACACTCCTTTGAGAGAATGTCCCCTTAACATGTACGCCGACTGAACAGGCTTTTTGCACTTTACAGCATAAGTGCAACCAGGGTTTCTAACTGCGCCTGCGGCTTGTCACAAACCCGGTTTTCTTTATATAACGCAGCTATTCGGTTTTTTGCTCGCTTTGTTGTTCTGGAATTAAAAAAGGCAGCTTGCGCTGCCTTTTTATCTAATTTACTTTACGTTTGGCGTCCACCGTCACCAGCAGAGGCTTTTCCTTTTTTTCAATGACATCTTTGGTGATCAGTACCTTGGTCACATCCAGGCGGGAGGGCACATCATACATGACCTCCAGCATCACGTCTTCGA
>JAAYCZ010000220.1 GCA_012729495.1 Syntrophomonadaceae bacterium
GTTTTATTTCATGCAAAAAATTTACATTTAAAATATGTATTGACAAATAGAATTAGTACAGATACAATTCATAGTACTTATATTTTTTAAAACTGATGAGTCAGAGAAGTAAGCTTGAAGCTGAACTTACAGAGAGTTGCAGGGGTTGAGAATGCAGCAGTGACAGGCAGGCTGAATGGACTGACGAGGGTGGCTGCTAAATGGAAACAGAGTAGCAGCCAACGGGATACTCCGCCCGTTACCAAGGGAGCACGCATGATGGTGCGTGGCAATGAGCGGGTCTTAATGGCCAATTTGGGTGGTACCGCATGAGTTTGGAACTCGTGTCCCTTAGTATAGGGATACGGGTTTTTTTATTTATGGGCAAACTCATAATTAAATTGCAGGTCGAAAAATAAAATATAAATTTAAAATTGAAAGGGGTTTATCAGATGGCAAAAGTACCATACAAAACCTATCTTACTGAAGAGGAAATGCCAAAGCAGTGGTATAACATTCGTGCCGATATGAAAGAACAGCCTGATCCGATGTTAAATCCGGGTACGCTCCAGCCGTTGACATCACCGGAAGATTTGTATCCGGTATTTTGCGAAGAACTCTGCAAACAGGAAATGGACAGCCAAACCAGATATATCGATATCCCGGAGGAAATCCTGGATTATTACAAAACGTTTCGTCCGTCACCGTTGATCCGCGCTTATCATCTGGAAAAAGCGCTGAATACACCAGCCAAGATCTATTTTAAATTTGAAGGCAACAATACTTCCGGCAGTCACAAATTAAATGCCGCCGCCGCCATGGCCTATTATGCCAAAGCTCAGGGCCTGACGGCTCTAACTACGGAAACCGGCGCCGGTCAATGGGGTACCGCCCTGTCCATGGCCTGTGCCTATTTTGGCCTGGATCTGACCGTATACATGGTCAAGGTTTCTTACCAGCAAAAACCGTTCCGCAAGGCAGTTATGGAAACCTATGGTGCCAAAATTATCCCCAGCCCTTCGGATACGACCGAAGTGGGACGCGCCATTCTGGCCAATAATCCCAACACCGGCGGCAGTTTGGGCTGTGCAATCTCGGAAGCGATTGAAGTGTCAATGCGAGACGACAGCTGCCGCTATGCCCTGGGTTCAGTTTTGAATCAGGTGTTGCTCCATCAGTCGATTATAGGTCTGGAAAGCAAGATCGCCATGGAGAAGATCGGCGAATATCCGGATGTGGTGATCGGATGCGCCGGCGGAGGCTCCAACCTGGGAGGACTGATGGCGGCGTTCATGCAGGACAAACTGACTGACAAAGCCAATGCCCGTTTTATTGCCGTGGAACCGGCCTCCTGTCCGTCCCTGACTCGCGGCAAGTATGCGTACGACTTTTGTGACACGGGAAGAATAACGCCGCTGGCTAAGATGTATACGCTGGGCAGTGATTTTATTCCTTCTCCCAATCACGCCGGCGGGCTGCGTTATCATGGCATGTCACCCATCCTCTCCAAGCTTTATTATGATGGGTATATGGAGGCAGTTGCGGTAGAACAGAATAAAGTATTCGAAGCAGCAACGCTCTTTGCCAAGCAGGAGCAGATCCTTCCTGCGCCTGAATCTGCCCATGCCATCTATGGTGCTATACAGGAGGCACTGAAGTGCAAGAAATCAGGTGAAGCCAAAACGATCCTGTTTGGCCTGACCGGCACCGGCTATTTTGATATGCAGGCCTATACCCAGTTCAATGAAGGGACCATGACCGATTATGTTCCCTCAGATGCGGACTTGCAGAGAGGATTCGACGGATTACCCAAAGTCGACTAAGCCAACAGAGCCAACAGGGGGACGTTCTTTTTGTTGGCCTCTCAAAGTCCAGTAGGCCAACAAAAAGAACGTCCCCCTGTTGGCCAAAAGAACGTCCCCCTGTTGGCCAAAAGAACGTCCCCCTGTTGGCCAAAAGAACGTCCCCCTGTTGGCCTAATTTGGTTGACATTGCTCCACAAACGATTGTATGTTGGCCAGTTCCGCCTGCCGTACATGTTCATTCATATTGCCTCTGCCCAGGCGATCACACAGGGATAATAGGGCGATCTCTCCCAACGGTACACTGGTCAGCATTTTATCAATATCAGCAAAGGGCAGCTTTTTATTGACATATAGAATCTGCATATGCCATCTGACCAGCTGCGCGACCTGATTTATAAATTCCTCGTCAGCAGTGAATTCTCTTAAAAAATCCTGCGCCAATTCAGACCCCTGGATGTCATGGTCATAAGCGGTAATCCTGTCTCCACGTACTTTGGTCGTCCGGGCTTTGCCCAGATCATGCAGGAGAGCTGCCCACATGAAGACCTGCGGATTTTCACTTAAATGTCGTCCTTCAGCGGCCAGGTCAACTACCAGCAGGGTATGTTCCCATACGCTGCCTTCCGGATGAAATTTGGGGGACTGCTCAACCTTCTGTAAATCACCCAGCAGTGTGAAGGGATAAGTATCATGCAGCAAACCGTTTGCGGCCAGACTCCTGCAATAAAGAGAAGGCTTGTCATCATGCAGCAGATGCTGTTCGAATTCAACAAATTGCCGGTATTTATCCATTTTAAATCTCACTCCTAAAGCAATAAACAATTTATGGTTTATTAATTAGTATGGCGGTTGGCTTCTTTGAATATAAAAAGCTTTGCTTTTATTATTATGATTGACCCCATTTTTTATAAAATGCCTGCGCATATTATAAAAAAGGAGGTATGAATATGAAGAAAACACTGTCTGTATTACTGTCACTGTTGCTTTTATTTGCATTCAGCGCTACGGCACTGGCGAGTCCGGCTCATGATTTTCAAAAGAACAAAATAAATAAGGAAATGAAAGAAAAATTCAAAGTACAAAAAGAAAAACAAGTTCAAAAAACATCCAGATTCAGAGATACGGAAAACCATTGGGCCAAAGGATCTATCGACCTGCTGGCTGAAACGGGATTATTCAACGGTTATCCCGATGGTACGTTCCAGCCTAATCAATCCATAACTCAGGCCGAATGTATCGAACTCCTCATGCGTTTGGCAAATAACGATGATGAGGATCTGAACGAAGATACTGATACTGATAAAACCAAAGATGTTCCCGCCTGGGCTCAAAAATCCTTTAAAAAAGCAGCCAAAAAGGGGATTATCAATGTTAACCGGTTCCATTCCGCAGTTCAGGCCGACAGGGCTCTGATAGCAGTGTGGGTGGCCAAAGCAATGGGGCTTGAGCCGGTGGATACCAGTGAAATGCCCTATTCCGATTACCTGCTGATTTCCAAGGAAGATCTCGGTTACATTCTGGCGTTATACAAGGAAGGACTAATGGTCGGCACCCCGGAGGGTAAGTTTAATCCCAACAGCTGCATTACCCGGGCAGAGATGGCTGCCATCCTGCAGCGCATCCTGGATGAAGATGCAGACGATGACCTAATCAGCATCCAGAAAAGCGCAGAGATTAAACAAGGTGAAAAGCTCGACCTGAACAAGACTCTCAAATGTGATGAGGACTATGCTGAACTGGTCTGGTCCAGCAGCAATTCGAGACTGGCAACCGTTGATCAGCAAGGCGTGGTGACAGCTGCTGAAAACAAAATCGGAGTTGTCTATATCAAAGTTACGGCGACTAATAAAGAAGATAAAACCATATCAGCCGTCTGCAAAGTAACCGTAGTAAAGAAAATATATTCGGCTGTTCTGGAAAGAACCGGAAAAGTTGGACTTCATGATAATAAGATCTATGAAGAATACGAATTGGTTGCAGATAATGAA
>JAAYCZ010000382.1 GCA_012729495.1 Syntrophomonadaceae bacterium
AAGCGATTCCATCGTGTCGTCGTCGCTTGTTTTTTTTTATTTATGTCCGTCGGAAAGGCCTTCAGCATCTCAGTGACTTGGCCGTTCACCGCGACCAGGGCCAAGCCAATGTCCGTGATGACTTTATCGCCCGGATAGTTGTCGTAGACATCCTCAGCCGTAAACTGGTTGCCGCAGAACACACAGAACCAGTTGATCAGCGTGTCCATGTCCTTTTTCATGTCCACGCTCTCGGGGGCTTCCTGCCACTTCTTGAACACGGCCTGTGCCCCGCCGATCTCGCGCAGGGTGCGCGCCGTCACCTTGTGGACTTTGTACTTCTTTTCGCCTAATTCAACCGTAAACATTGTGCCTCCAAAGAAAGGGGCGGGTTGCCCCGCCCCGTGTCGCTTATGCCGGGAAGGTCCCGTCGTAGACTTCCGCGAAGAACTTGTTTGCGTTCACCGCGTTGTCCTCGCTGTCCAGCTGGTATTTGTACAGCTCGTCCTTCGTCCGCTTGATGAAGGTCATGGTCAGGGTCTCGTTCTGCCGGTTGATGGTCGCGCCTTCCTTCGTCCGGTAGGTGTCATCCGGTGGCTGCGCGCGGCCCTTCAGCAGCCAGATCAGACGATCTTCACCGTTGCGCCGCTCGGACTTGAAGCCCATGGCGTAGTAAGGCGGTGTCACGCCCGCCTCCTCAATCACCACGCCCTTGTTGTCCACGGTGTAGCCCAGCAGCTTAGCGCGCAGGCTCAGCGGCAGGTCCTTGACCTCCAGCGTCATGGTGATGTCGGTGTCCGGGTAAAGCACATCGTTTTCCACATCGTTGGCATAAAGCACATCCGGGTCCGTGTTGTTGTGCGTCAGCTTCACATCGATCGCGTCCAGGGTCTCCGGCTCAGCCGCCGCCGCATAAGTCAGCGTGGTTGCATTGTCTTCGGTCAGCTTCCAGAAAATCACGTCCCGCAGGCCGACCCTTGAAAAAGTTGCCATTTCTCTCCTCCTCCTTAGTCAAGGTCCGCTTCGTAGACAGCGTCGAAAAACAGCGAAGCGGTCGGCGCGCCGATCAGGTCAGAGTCTACCTTCGCAGACACATAGCCGTCATGCGTGCGCTTGATTGAGACAATCTCCAGCCTGTCCGCCTGCCGCGTGATGGTGCCGCCTTCCTTCGTGTGGAAAGTTTCATCCATGGGCTTCGCTCGGCACTTGTAATACCAGACCCAGCGGTCTGCGCCGCTGCGCTTTTTCGACTTGAAGCCCAGCGCGAAGTAGGGAGGGGTCTTGCCGCTCTCGAATTTATAGACGCCGTTCGCGTCCTTCACGGCCTGCCCCATCAGCAGCCGCTGCATCGCCAGGGGCACTTCCTTCACTTCCAACGAAATGGTGATCTCCGGATCCGGCATCAGCACATCGCTTTCGATGTCGTCCGCGTACTGGATGTCAGCTTCCGCGTTGCCAACTGAAATGGAGGCCTCGATGGCCTCCAGGGTAACACCCGATTCCATGGTGTATGCCGCGGCCACCGCCTCGGTGTCTGTCGCGTTGTTAAGCCAGGCGATCTTCAAATCGCGCAGGCCGACTCTTGAGCTCGTTGCCATTTATTTCAGTCCTTTCAAAGTTTCATCTTGTCAATTACAGCCTGCTTGATCGCCCCCCAGGCCGCGTCCTTGGTCAGATCGTAGGCCGGGCGAATGAAGGGATGAGGTGGTGCCGGGCGCGGCCCGCCGTGACCGTACTCAACATAGGCCGGGTAATAGTGCCCGTCCTTCAGCTTGATGTCTCGCCTGTGGATGCCCACGGTGATGGTGCGTCCTCTTGCTGTGTTTCTCACATTACCGACCTTGATGGCACCTTTCAAATGCCCGGTTTTCACGGGCGCCCGCCTGTCCATCTCGGCGCGCACAATCTCCGCGCCTGCTTGCAAGGCGTCATCCACATCCGTGTCAGCCGGGATCATGCTTTCCAGCACTGACAGGAGAACTTCCGTTCCGCTAATCGAAAAGCCCATCACAAATCCTCCGTATACTTGAAGGTGAACGCCACATGAAAGTCGCGCAGCTCCGTCACGCTCATGGTCTCCTGCCCCACGTCCCGCATGTCCACTTCCTCAAAGCCCGCCGCCTTCATGTTCGCGCGCACGCTCTCGACCGTGGTGTAGGGGTCCGTATCGGAAAAGACGTCCAGGTAAACGTAGTGTTCGCGCTCGTCCGCCTCGTCGTCCGTGTGGAAAGATGGACGGTTCACGCTCTGGAAGGTGATGTAGGTCGAAGGCGGGCCGCCCTGCCCGCGCCACTTGATCCAGTAGACGGGCGCTGACAGGGAACTCAGGGCCGTTGTCACCGTGTTTCTGATGTCCACAGCCTCACCTCTTTGCGCAGGTCAGTTCAACGCGGCCCAGGCCCGCTTGGTAGGCGCGGGTCACTTCGTACTTCTCGCTCCCGTGCTCCA
>JAAYCZ010000221.1 GCA_012729495.1 Syntrophomonadaceae bacterium
ATATCACCGGTAAGGGTTAAAACTTTCGTTCCCGGATAGGATGGTGCGCCGATAGATGCAAACCAATCCGCTCCTTTTTCAACGATTACCGGTATCGCAGCAAAAGTCTCAACATTGTTAACAATTGTAGGTTGCTGCCAAAGTCCTTCCACCGGCGGATACGGCGGTTTGTAACGAGGTTCACCGCGGTTGCCTTCAATCGACTCAATCAGGGCTGTTTCTTCACCACAGACATAAGCCCCGGCACCCATACGAACTTCCAGATCAAAATCTTCCAACAGACCTTTTTCTTTAGCCTGGGCAATGGCAGCACGAAGAGTTTTTACTACCTGCGGATATTCTCCCCGGCAGTAAATGTAGCCCTTGGTGGCCCCAATCGCATAGGCACATATGGCCATACCTTCAATTAAAGTTTGGGGATCGTTTTCCATGATCAGACGATCTTTATATGTGCCCGGCTCTCCCTCATCAGCGTTACATACTACGTATTTCTGATCTGCCTGGACAGCATAAGCAAAAAACCATTTTTGACCGCAGTTGAAGCCGGCGCCTCCCCGGCCTCTGAGATTGGATTTTTTGATTTCATCGATCAGGGCAGCTTTCTCTGTGGCACGGGCTTTTTTCAGTGCGCCATAACCACCGAGAGCGATATAATCCTCAATCTTCAGAGGATCAATCTTGCCATAATTGCGCAACACGATGCGCATTTCCTCGGCCATTATATATCCTCCCTCCCAAATAAATTCAACGATTACGATATTGGCGGAATAAATTTTATTTATTTGTATTCAGCCAGAATATCTGTAACTTTTGCCGGGGTTACATCAAAATAGGGTTTGCAGTTAATTGTAATAACCGGAGTTGCCTGACATTGACCAACGCACTCAGTAAATTCCAGGGCAAAACGACCGTCCGCGGTGCTGTTTCCCATGCTGATACCCAGTTCTCTTTCAAGCGCAGCTACAACTTCAGCTGCACCGGCTATGTGACAGGGAGCACTTTCACAAATGCGAATAACATTTTTTCCGCGGGCTTTTACGGAGAAATATGAATAAAAAGTAGCTACTCCATAGGCTTCAGCCGTTGGTACCGAAAAAACTTTGGCGGCTTCGATAATTGCCTCTTCGGGCAGATAAGCATACTCATCCTGAATTGCATGGAAAGCTTCAATCATTCCCCCGGGGACATCAGCAAATTTGGCTATGATTTCTTGGTAAGCCATTGACCTTCTCCTCCTTTCTTAAATAATTATCCAAGTTATATTAAATGTTTATAAACGTTTAAAAAGGCAATATAAAATAAATTTACAAAGATTATACAATAATTGGATCAACCAGCCCAATAAATTTTATCGACAAACTTAGCTAATTTTAGCATCAGAAAAAGCTGCTCCCGCTATGTCTATCGCTTAATTCTTTTACAAACGTTTAAGATGCCTTATCTTCAATGAAAACGCCAAGTTTTCGAATAATATAAAGTTGAAAAATATCGTTACCCAAATGGTCTCTTTTTACATTTAAAACATAACATACAATACCTTTCATGTCACGTAGTATAATTTTATAATGTAGATGTATGGAAAAATACATAACTAACCTATAGTTATATAACGTTATATAATGTTATGTAGTGTTGTGTAGATTATTGTGATTGATGGCAATTCGAAGCTAAAGTCTCAGCATAATAGTCACTTAATATCCACATTTCGAGTCTATTCCACTGCAATATCGACAGCTTACTTTTCAAAGTGAAGCACGTTATTTAATTGATGGAAATAGCAAAGATACGTTAGCCAAGGGAGTATTTTCGCTGCTTTAAGATAGTTTTGCCGGAGGCGTATAACCGGATGTTACGCCCTTGCCAGATTCGGCATAATGGTAACGGAGACATTTAGGGCGGAGAAAATGGCTTATAAAAAAAGACGGTTCCTGCTGCAGGAACCGTCAGAGCGTCAAAAAAGGCGACTAGCTGCGTTATGTCTAAGATGGCTTTTATGTTATGGGGAGAAGCTTTTCGTATTTCATTTTTCATTCATGGATTAAAAAGATCCTGCAGTTCAGGGAAAGGACGGATTACTCTCGAAAGTACCCCTTGTACATAAGAAATGGCGACGCCGTAATTGGTGATGGGGATACCCATTGCGGCAGCGGTTTGCAAACGGTTCCCGTAAGCTGTACGGCTGATGGTGCAGCCCCCACATTGCAAAATTAAACGGTAATCCTTAATATCTGCTGGGAAAGCCGATCCCGCTGCTAATTCAAACTGCAGTTTCTTGCCCGTATAATTGACGATCCAGCGGGGTATTTTTACCCGGCCAATATCATCCGCCATGGCATGATGGGTGCAGGCTTCAGCTATCAGGATTTTATCGCCGTTTTGCAGTTTATCGATGGTTTGTACGCCGTTGACCATTTGACGCAAATCGCCTTTAAAACGTGAAAATACGGTTGAAAATGTGGTTAAAGGAATCTCTTCGGCAACAATGCCGGCAACCTTTAAAACAACCTGGGAATCGGTAATGACCAAATCAGGCGGGTTCCCCAGTTTTGCCAGGGTGTCGGCCAATTCGCTTTCTTTGACCACGATGGCGGTTGCGTCATTATCCAGAATGTCACGGATGGTCTGCACCTGCGGCAAAATCAGCCGGCCTTTGGGTGCGCCGGTATCGATAGGAACGACCAGTAAAACCAAATCACCGGCTTTGATTATATCACCGATAATAGAGGGATCCTCCAGCCCGCTGACATTTTTTAATTCCCGGATCTTCTGTTTTAAATCCGCTATTCCTTCATCTGTAACCGCAGTGGTGGTAACGTAATCAAGTTTTCTTTCCTGCAGCATTATTTCCAGTTCGCGGTAATCAAAACGATCATTTTTATTCAATACAACGATGATGGGTTTCTGTTTACCCTGCAGGGCGGCAACCAGTTCTTCTTCATAGGAAGTCCATTGACCGTCACCGATGATAATCAGTCCAACATCAGCATTACTGACTACAGCATTGGTTTTTTCAATGCGCTTTTGCCCCAGTTCGCCGGTATCATCAATTCCGGCAGTATCAATCACCAGACAAGGACCCAGCGGATTTATTTCCACTGCTTTATCGACCGGATCAGTTGTGGTACCGGCCTGATCAGAGACGATGGCCAGGTCATATCCCACCAGGGCATTAAGCAGGGAAGACTTGCCGGCATTGCGCCGTCCCAGGAAGGCAATGGCGATACGCATTCCCCGCGGGGTTTCATTTAGATTACTCACTTGCCTCATCCTTCCTTAGTAAAATTTCATTTTAAAATCTGAAATCACGCTGGCCTTGTTCGATGGCCTGCAGATTTTTAAGTGCGATCGCTCTTACTTTATCGTGCGGAACATTATTGATTTCTGCCGCAATCAATTTTTCGCCGGTTCTTTTGGTTTCCTCGGCAGCATAATCTTCGATGTATTCCTTCAAAGTCATGAGTGCATTGGGGTGACAGCAGTTCTGAATTTGTCCCGTCTTGGACAGGCTCATAAAGCGATCCCCGGTTCGGCCTTCACGGTAACAAGCGGTGCAGAAGCTGGGAATATAGCCGAGCTTCATCAGCCATAGCACGACTTGATCAAGTGTTCTGGTATCACTTACCTCAAATTGTTCTGATTTTTCTTCTTCCGGTTCCGGCTCTACGTATCCGCCCACACTCGTTCTAGAGCCTCCGCTGATTTGTGAAATGCCGAGCTTCAATACCCGTTCACGGCATTTTTGGCTTTCCCGGGTGGAAACGATCATACCGGTATAGGGAACCGCAATTCTTATACAGGCTACAAGTTTGGCAAAAGTATCATCATCGATACCATTGTCAAACGAACTGGCATCAATATCATCGGCAGGACGGATGCGTGGTACACTGATAGTATGAGGTCCGACACCGAATACCGCTTCCAGATGTTCAGCATGCATTAAAAGGGCAGCAAATTCATAGCGATACATTTCCAGTCCGAACAATACTCCCAGGCCTACATCATCAATTCCGCCCTGCATGGCCCGATCCATGGCTTCGGTATGGTAGGCATAGTTATGTTTGGGTCCGGTAGGATGAAGTTTTTCATAACTCTCTTTATGATAGGTTTCCTGAAACAGGATGTAGGTGCCGATGCCGGCGTCTTTCAATTTTTTATAATTTTCCACCGAGGTGGCAGCGATATTGACGTTGACCCGGCGAATGGAACCATTTTTATGCTTGACGCTATAGATGGTTTCAATTGATTCCAAAATATATTCGATGGGATTCATGGTGGGGTGTTCACCGGCCTCAATAGCCAGGCGTTTGTGCCCCATATCCTGCAAGGCAGTGACTTCACGCCGGATATCTTCCTGGGTCAGCTTTTTGCGGGCGATATGGGTGTTTTTCATATGGTAGGGACAATAAACGCATCCATTGACACAGTAATTGGAAAGATACAGCGGCGCAAACATTACAATGCGATTACCATAGATATCTTTTTTGAGCTGCTCGGCCAGCTGATATATTTCCTGATTTTTTTCCTCAATATCGCAGTCCAGCAGTACAGCGGCTTCCCGGTGGGAAAGTCCTTGTTTCAGTCTGGCCTTGGCGAGGATGCTGTCGATCAGTTCAGCATGGTGTTTGTTTTGTTCGGCATAGTCAAGCGTTGCCAGAATCTCAGCATGGGAAATGAATTCTTCCGCTTGGGGTGATTTGGGATCATACATGCTATTTACTCCTTTCTTACACAGGTCAGGGTCAGGGCCCTTTCCCTTCAGCGAATGAAATTTATGGCCGTTAATCGCCGGGTTTATAATCCCCGCGGTCGACGATGATGTGGTAACCGATGTTCTCCATCTTTTGCTTCAATGTATAGAAGCCTTCGGCAGCTTCGTCATCGGTACAGAGCTTGTTGTCATAGATCAAATATTTTTTTCTTACCTTCGCAGGTGAAAGATTGGGCATGACTACGTTGGCTCCGGCATGAATGCCCAACTCGCGTCCCTGAGGATCGATCGTGCCCAACGCGGTTGTGGAGGGCAGCAGCGCCCGCGGCAGCATCAGCCGCACCAACCCCAGCATAAAAAGTGACAGTTCCATAGTCCCGCCCGGTTGGTCGGCAAACGGGGTATCGTGATGCGGTATAAACGGCCCGATACCAACCATTTCCGGTTCAAGTTCACGCATAAACAAAATATCCTCAGCCAGACATTCGGCAGATTGATAGGGTG
>JAAYCZ010000222.1 GCA_012729495.1 Syntrophomonadaceae bacterium
CCTGAATACTTGATCGTTTTCCGCCTCTGACATATTCGGATTATAGTTTTTCGATGTTTCCTTAAACTCCCGGTACAAGTTTTCTTCTTTATTTTTTAATTCATCGGCTGTTATTGAACCGCCGCTTAAGATATTTTCCTCACTTTTGTATTCACCGATGATTGCAGTAATATTTTGCAGCACTTCATTGCTTACATTCGTAAAATCCCTGCTGCGATAATAGCTTTCTTCTGTCAGCGCATTATAATCGAAATTATGGAATCCTATGCCAGTTATGAATAATGTGAGAAGACCGGTATAACATCCAACGACCAACAGAAAAGCTATGATCTTGGCAGTGATGGAATAGCTATATTTTTTCCACTTTGTATCCAATGCCCCACACCACCTTCAAATATTTTGGTTCTTTCGGATTAATCTCAATTTTTTCCCTGATTCTCCTTATGTGTACGGCTACGGTGTTTTCCGCTCCAAAGGCATTTTCGTTCCAGACTTTTTCGTATATTTCGTCGATGGAAAACACCCGACCGGCATTAGCGGTCAACAACTTTAATATTTTATATTGGACGGGGGTAAGTTTTACTTCCTCCCCGTCCACGGTCACACATTTACTTTCATCATCAATTTCCAATCCACCGGTCTGAAAGACATTTACTTTTGTCTCCAGGCTGCCCAGGGTGGTATAACGGCGCAGCTGCGATTTTACCCGAGCGATAAGTTCCAAAGGATTGAAGGGCTTGGCGATGTAATCGTCCGCCCCCATATTTAGACCGATAATTTTGTCGGTATCTTCAGACTTGGCGGAAAGCATGATGACCGGGATATTTTTATTTTCCCGGATCTTTACAGTAGCTCGCATGCCGTCCAGCTTCGGCATCATGATATCCATAATAATCAGATGGATATCATTTTCTTCCAGCACCTGTAAAGCTTCCAGGCCGTTGGCAGCTTTCAATACAGTGTAGCCTTCGTTTTGCAGATATATGGTTATGGCCTCCAGGATTTCTTTGTCATCATCACAAACCAATATATTCATGAGCTATCACTCCTATTTTTACAGTCGCACAAATTATATCACACCTTTCAGCTTAAACTTTAAGGTAATGATAGCAGCCAATTCTTATCAAACCAGGGGTTAAAATCTTAAGAACTTCTTAAGATTGCAGAGCATCAAAAAAGACGAATAGCTGCGTTATGCCAAAAACCCGTTCAATCGGCGTACCATTTGTACGCCTCAATCACGGGCTTTTTACAAGCCTTGCTCTTCGCCTTTTTGATCGCTCTGTAATTTTGGACTTTGGAGTGGTTTTTTCGTTCAACCTTTGAGGTAGTCTCTACGATAATCCATATTTATTGAGATGCCGATACAAGGTTTGTCTGGAGATACCCAATTCCTGAGCGGTTTTCTTTTTATTATATTTATTTTTACGCAGCACTTCTTCGAGCAGCAGTGATTCTTCGGCAGCAGTAAATTCAGGCACGATAATATCAGTGATGACTTTTTGGAGATGATCGGCTTTAAGTCCCATGTAATTGAGAATAAAATCACTATCTATTTCCGGACCGGGAGCGAGTTGAACCGCTCCTTCCAACACATTCTGCAGTTCCCGGATATTGCCCGGCCAGTCATAAGCGATAAGGGTTTGCAGTGCCAGGGGACTTATTTTATAAAGATTTTTGCTATATCTTTTGCAGATCAGTTTAAGAAAATGGTTAACCAACTGCGGAATATCATCGCGCCTGTCCCGCAGCGGAGGAATATTTAGTTTTATTACCCCCAGACGGTAATAAAGATCCTTGCGAAAACGATTGCGGGCGATCTCATCTTCCAGATTTTTATTAGTCGCAGCAATGATTCTAACATTGACCGGAATTACCTGATTACCGCCCAGACGCATAACGCTTTTTTCCTCCAGTACTCTTAATAAAGTTGACTGCAGATCCAGCGGCATATCGGCAATTTCATCCAAGAACAAGGTGCCCTGATTGGCCAGTTCAAATTTTCCAATATTGCCGCCCTTTTTGGCTCCGGTAAAAGCGCCCTCCTCATAGCCGAACAGTTCGCTGGCGATCAGTTCGCGGGGCAGAGCAGCACAATTGATGGCCACAAAGGGATTGTTCTGCCGGGGACTTTCATTATGCATCGCCTGGGCAATAATATCTTTGCCGGTGCCGCTTTCACCCATCAGCAGTACGTTGGAATTGGACTGGGAAGTTGTACGTGCAACTTTGATAATATCCTTGAATTTGGGATTGCTGCCGATCACATCGTCAAAAGTCATCTGCGCGCCGCGGCCGATCCATTTGCCGACAATGTTATTGATCCGTTCGCTTTCCCGTACGATAATGACCGAGCCGGTATCGGCCAGGTTGCTGCTATGCAGCGGGGTACAGGTTATATGGCAGCGGATTTGGTTTTTGCCGTTATACAAAATGATTAAATCATCCGTAACCATTCGGCCTTGATTAACAATATTAATAAAAAATTGGTTTTCAGGATTTTGACCGAAAAGGTCATGAATATTTGAGCCGACCATATTGGTAGATCCGAAACCCAGAATCTTGGAACATTTATTGTTCATATAGGTGATCAAACCGTTTAAATCAACTACCATCACTCCATCTGACATGGAATCGGTGATAACCTGCTGGTATTTGGAAATACGATTCAAAGCCAGTTTGGACTGAATGTGATCAGCGGCAGCAACCGCCATGCCGAGGGTGTGATGACTAACCCTCTGATAAGGGGCAACCATTCCTATGCAGCCGATTACTCTGCCGTTGTCAATGATGGGTGCAAAAGAAGAAGCGGCGGTTATGGCATACAGACAAAAGTGTTCATAAGAATAAACTGAGATTGGTTTTACCTGGGAGATACAAATGGGAACACTGTTGGTTCCGGCAATTTCTTCAGTCCAGACTGTGCCTTCGATTAGATTGGTGCGTTTGGACCATTCCAGGGTTTCCTTGTCTCCATAGTTTAACAAATTGATGCAGCTGGCATCATTTAGTGCCACCAGAAATCCGGTTCCTTTGACGAATTCTGACAGACGCTCCATCACCGGGATGGCAATTTCCATCAGATATTCAGAGTTGGCTTTGGCCCGGCTGAATTCTGAATCTGAACAGACATGCACGATTTCTCGCATGTTGCGATCCACCTTGTATTGATAACTTCGTTCCCAGGAATCATAAATTTCCGGGCGCAATCCGGTACGCAGGACTGGGTCATTATGTAATTTTTGCCAGAGCTTTTTTACTTCTTTCCAGGGTACGGAACTTTTATTCTCAGGATGCAGGTAATCTATCATTTCTGAACGTACATTATTAACCATTTTATTGACAGACATTTAACCAAAGCCTCCGTTTACATCTTTCTATTTCAGATCGGGATGCTATTCATATGCTTCAGTATAACACACAATATTACACAGTGTAACACGAGATCAATTGCGGATCAGAATTAGATCTTTTCTGCAACTCATTTTATATGATAATTAAAAGCATTGTTACACAATGTATTGATACGGGAGTGCGAATAACATTTGCTGAAATGGGAACAAGATTATTTAATGCCGATTTTACCGACTTTGCAGACACATTTTATTATAAATCGAAAGTTGGTATGTAATTTGCTAATTTATTAGTCTGAGTATTTTGCATAATTAACTTTAGCCAGGATCGAATTAATGATATAGAAAGGAAGTAATTAAAATGGCGGAGCGCTTTGCCAATAGAAGAGATATCAGATTCCTGCTGGAAGAGGTTTTTGATGTCAATTCCCTTACTCAATATGAGTATTTTAAAGATCACAGTGCGGAAACATTCAATATGGTTGTTGATACAGTAATGAAAATGGGCAGTGATTTAATGTATCCGGTCTTTCAGGAAATGGACAAATATCCGCCCCGTTATGAAAATTCACAGGCGAAAGTGCATCCTGCCGTACGTATCTTTTTAGATGAATGCGGACGTGGAGGATGGCTGAATGCAGATTGGAATTATGCTGAGGGAGGACAGCAGCTGCCTAATATGATTAAATTCACCTACTGGTTTGTATTTTCAGCTGCCAATTATGCCCTGGGAGCTTATGCCCAACTGACTGCCGGGGCAGCCAATTTGATTCGTGAATTCGCTGGGCAGGAAATTAAAGACCAATACTTGGACAAACTCTGCACCGGAAAGTGGCAGGGTACCATGGCGCTGACCGAACCTGACGTAGGCAGCTCGCTGGGGGATCTTACCACCAGTGCCCGGGAAACTGACCAAGGTTATTATTTGATCAAAGGTAAAAAAATATTTATTTCCGGAGCCGATACAGACGGTGCAGATAATACGGTCAATATGATGCTGGCCAGGATTCAGGGGGCGCCGGCTGGAACCAAGGGTATTTCTCTGTTTGTGGTTCCCAAATATCGCATTAATGAGGCAGGAGAGCTGGAATACAACGATGTGCACTGTGACGGTATTGAACATAAATTAGGCTACCGAGGCTGTCCCATCTGTCAGCTGACCATGGGTGAAAACAATGATTGCCGTGGTTATTTGGTCGGCAAACCGGGACGGGGTTTGGGCTATATGTTTCAGATGATGAACGAAGAACGCATCAATGTGGGTATTGGTGCTGTTGCCAAGGCTACGGCTGCCTACTATGCGGCCCTTGAATACTGCAGCCAGAGAAAACAAGGCCGCAGACCAGGCGTAAAAGACCAGAGCCTGCCCATGGTTGCAATCATTGAACATCCTGATATCAAACGCATGCTGCTGCTGCAGAAGTCGATTGCTGAAGGCAGCTTGTCCCTGGCGCTGCAGGTCAGCAAATATATCGACCTGATCAAGGTATTGCCGGATGAAGAGGAAAGGGAAAAATATTCGCTGCTGGTTGAATTGCTGGTTCCGGTGGTGAAAACATATCCGGCCGAAGCGGGGATCATGGCAACCAGTGCCGCTATACAATGTCTGGGGGGATACGGTTATTGCCAGGATTTTCCGGTTGAGCAGTATTACCGTGATATACGCATTGATCCCATTCACGAAGGGACCACGGGAATACAGGGACAGGATATTCTGGGCCGCAAAATCAGTCTGGGCAATGGCAAGGCTATGCAGTATTTTGTGGCGGAGCTGCTTGCTGCCATTCAGAGTGCGCATAAATTTGAAAATCTGCAGGCTATGGCGGCTCAGCTGTTGCAGTCATTAAATGAACTACGCTCAGTGACGGCTTATTTACTTGATTTGTCTGCACAAGGCAAAATAGAAGAGTTTCTTGCCGATGGGGTGTTATATCTGGAAATGTTCAGCCTGATTGCAATTGGCTGGCAGTGGCTGCTGCAAGCGGTTAAGGCCAATGAAATCCTGCAAGCGGGCAGTTCACTGCGGGAAAATGACAAGCTCTTTTATCATAGCAAAATCTATACCTGCCGTTATTTCTTTAGTTATGAATTAAATAAAATTTACGGTCTGGTCAAGAGGTTAAGCAGTACTGAGGCCATTACCGTAGAAATGGAGGCAAAGTTCTTACAGGTATAGAATATTTTGCTTATTCAGTTACTATAAAGATTTTACGTGGGGAGAGTGTTTTGGCTCAGCATTGAACATGAAATGACAAAATATTCTCCTTTTTTTTAAAAATATGTTGATAAGATATTATAGTATTTAATGAAATGATATAATAATAACTAATATTGTGCCATTTTACAGGCTTGCTGAACGGCAAAAATTTATACAAAAGGAGTGGATTATCATTTTTCAGCATTTACAAAAAAGTACGATGAGCCAGGGTTTCTATCATACTGCCAGTCTTTTACCGGACAGAGTTGCCCAGATGTTTAACGCTGATCTTTATAACGGTGACAACAACGGCCAGTTTACCTGGAAAGAAATGCAGTATCGGGTCGAAGGGATTGCGGGCGGACTATTAAGTATGGGTCTGGAAAAAAAACAGCGGGTTGCCATGATGTCGACCAACAGCCCTTACTGGACCCACGCAGACGTTGCCACGATATGCTCCGGCGGCGTATTGGTAACCATTTTTCCCACCCTTTCGTTAAATGAGGTTAAATATATCGTTAACGACTCCGAGTGCCGCTATTTCTATGCCGGCAGCCACCAGATCCTGGAAAAGGTATTGAGCGGTTGGGATGAAATGCCCAGTCTGGAGAAGGTAATCCTCCTGGATATGAATTATCGTGCCAATGATTCACGTATTATTGGCCTTGGGGAATTAATTGAAGTCGGTAAAGAATATATGAAATCCCATTATCAGGAATATGAGCAAATCTGGAAAAGTTTGACCCTGCCTGACTGGGCTACTATCCTTTATACTTCAGGTACAACCGGAGCCGGCAAGGGAGTTATCCTGACCCACAACAGCCTCAGCGAGAGAGTTGACGGTACGCACAAGTATTTTGTGCAGGCAGGTCATCCGGTTGATGACCGGGATCTGGTTTTGTCTTTCCTGCCGCTTTCCCATATTTTTGACCGCATGTGTTCACAATGGCTGGCAATTTTCCGGGGTGCGACAATTGCTTATGCGGATAGTGCAGCTACACTGATGAATGATTTACAGAAATACAACCCCACCTGGTTTTCCTGTGTTCCCCGCCTGTATGAAAAGATTTACGCCCAATTTAATCAGATGATGGCAGCCAGTCCGGCTAAGAAAAAGATGTTTGACTGGGCGTACAGTGTGGGTGAAGAAGCTCTGACTTACCGCATGGATGAATATGGACGCTACAATATGCGCTCGGATTACAATCTTGAGGCCCGTTTGCCGGCCGGCTTGCGCATGAAATTCAAAATTGCTGATAAACTTTTTGCCAAAGTAAGAGCGTTGTTTGGCAGCCGTTTTCGCTTTTCATTTTCCGCCAGTGCGGGTATCGATCCCAAATTGCTGAGATTTTTCTATGTGATGGGCATTCCGGTGCTGGAAGGTTATGGCTCAACTGAAACCTGCAGTGCCACCAATTACAACCCGATGTATGCGGCCAAGCCGGGTAGTGTTGGTCCGGAAGCCAATGGTTCCAATTGCCGTTTAGCCGAAGACGGGGAACTGGAAGTCAGAGGTGGTTTGTTTATTGGTTATCTGAACAAGCCGGAAGAAGATGCCGCCGCGTTTACCGAAGACGGCTGGTTTAGAACCGGTGACCTGGCAACTGTAGATGATGACGGATATTACAAAATTGTGGATCGTAAGAAAGCCATTATTTGTCTGGCTACCGGCAAGAATGTTGCTCCTTATAAGCTTGAATCGAAATTTACCACCAGTTTGGTGGTAGAACAAATTTTTGTCATAGGTGATGAGAGAAATGTCATCAGCGCTTTGATTGTTCCTAGTTTTGCCTATTTTATTGAACTGTACGAAAAGCAGAATATTGTTTATGACCGCAGCCAACTGATCTATACAGAAATGCAGGGCGCTCAGGTTTGTATCGGGGCAGGTGAGGATTTCATCAATCAACCGATTCTGAAAGAAATGATTGCAGAAAATGTCAGACAGGTTAACGAGACCCTGGAGGGGTTTGAACAGATTAAACAGTATACGATAATTAATCACAACTTCACGGAAGAAAACGGTGAAATGACTCCCACCTTAAAACTTAAAAAGAAATTTATACTTGAACATTATAGCGATATTATTGAAGCAATGTACAAACGTGATTATTAAATTCTGTCCGCTTTTAAAGCTCGTAAAATGATGGTCCCGTATCACCTTTTTGGCGATACGGGATTTTTTTGCAGTTTGTTTGCGGATGATGAAGACATGTGAACTTATTTCTGATTTGACAATGCTAAATAGTTCTATAAAATTAATGTAACCCATAATAATGCACAAGAATGTGCACAAGAGGAGGCAGTCAATGTCCGATTTTCGTCGGGATCTGTTAAATCCCAATTTAAAAGATATACTGGAAACCTTTCAAATTGATAAAGACTACGTACGTGGAGAGGGAACCACGTTAACAGATTCTACAGGCAAGCAATATCTTGATTTTATTGCTCAATATGGGGCGGTACCGTTCGGCTATAACCCGCCTTTTATCTGGGAGGCCCTGGAAGATGTTAAGAAGCGGGGTCTGCCTAGTTTGGTGCAGCCATCTTTACCCGGTGAGGCTCTGCATCTGGCCAACCTGCTGGCTGAATGTTCCCCGGGTGATCTATGCTACTGCACCTTTTGCCAGAGCGGTACGGAAGCAGTTGAAGCATCCATTAAACTGGCCCGTTCGACTACCGGCAGGGAAATAATTATTTCCACCGGCAACAGTTTTCACGGCAAAACTCTGGGTTCACTTTCAGCGACCGGCAAAGACTCCTATCAAACTCCGTTTCGGGCTCCGGCGCCAGGTTTTTTAAGGATTCCCTACAACGATATCACGGCCCTGGAGAAAGCTTTACAGGAGCATAAGGATAATGTGGCGGGATTTATTGTTGAACCGGTTCAGGGTGAAGGCGGTATAGTTGTGGCTGCCCCCGGTTATTTGAAAGCCGCCCAGTCTCTGTGCAACGCGCATGGGGCAGTTTTTATTGTGGATGAGGTCCAGACCGGTCTGGGAAGAACCGGTAAACTTTTTGCTTGTGAGCATGATAATATCGAACCGGATGTATTGTTGCTGGCTAAAGCGCTGGGAGGGGGATTACTTCCTTTAGGAGTGTGTCTGAGCAGTCCCCGGGTTTGGAATGAGGATTTTGCCATGCTGCACAGTTCTACCTTTGCCAATAACGGCGTAACCTGTGCGGTAGGGATTGCAGTTTTAAATAAACTGATGCACAATCAGCAGGCGCTGGTCAAAGAAGTTGAGCAGAAGGGCACCTATTTGCTGGAACAGATCAAAATGCTGCAGGATAAATATCCCCAGGCAGTGAAAGATGTCAGAGGCCAGGGGCTGATGGTTGGTCTGGAATTTCATGCGCTGGATGATTGCGGCTCTTACGATATGGCTTATCTGGCTGATCAGGGGGGATTTACTGCCTTACTGAGCGGTTTTCTTTTGAATGTATATGGGATTCGCCTGGCTCCTTTTCTCAATAACTCTATGACCCTGCGGCTGGAACCGGCCCTGACCATAACTTGTGAGGAAATCGACCGGGTTGTTGCCGCGCTGGATGTATGCTGCCATATTATGTGTTTGCGTGATTACAGCAAGCTTTACTGTTATTTACTGGGTGACAAGAGTCCGATAACAGATATTCAAGATTATCGTTGCCAGAGCCGTAAAACCAAATATTCTTTATTAAAACCTGACGAAAAGATTGACCATAAATTTGCCTTTATAATTCACTACCCGGCGCCGGAAGATGTAGTGCTAAATAACCCTTCATTTGCTTCCATGAGCCGTGATGATTTATACCGGTTTTTACAATGGGAAAGCCTATCCAAAGATCCGGGTGTTGTGTGTCACATGCCGGCGATCAGATCAAAAAACGGTTCGACCGCCGAAGGCTGGTTGATCGGAGTGCCTTTTGGGAGCCGTGAAATAATGCAGCTGCCCCATGAGCAAACCGTGGATATGATTACCCGGGCAGTTGATATGGGCAGAGATTTGGGCGCGGAAATAATCGGACTGGGGGCCTTGACTTCTGTAGTTACCAGGGGAGGGCGTGCGGTGACCGGCAGGAATGTTGCCATAACCAGCGGCAATAGCTTTACCACGCTTATGGGGGTGGAGGCACTCTTTCTGGGAGCAGAAAAGATGCATATTGAAACGATTGCCGCCCGTGGAGGGGTAGTCGGCGCAACCGGATCCATCGGCCGGGCTTGTGCATTGATGCTTTCCGAAGAATTGTGTCAGTTGACCCTGTTCGGCAATCCTGATCATCCCACCAGCAGCAATAACCGTTTACATTCATTGACGAAGGAAATATTTGTCTATGCCAGCAGACGGATGCAAAGCGGAGAATTAAAAGGCATGAGCCTGTGGCTGGCAAGAATTATAAATATTTTAAAAAACTACAGCGATGATTTGGCCATAACTTATCTTAACAGTCTGGAAAAGGAAGAATTTTCTTTGCCGCTTATCAATGAAATTAGTGCTTATCTTAAAATAGACAGTCCGATAAGTATCAGTATAAGTATTCATGATGACCTGCCGGAATGCAATCTGGTTATTGCTACCAGCAATTCACCGGAGTTTTTGATTTTTGCCGATGACCTTCAGTCAGGTGCGGTGGTATGTGATGTAGCCCGTCCGTCGGATGTTGATCCTTGCGTATATAGCCGTGACGACGTTTTGATCTTGGAAGGCGGCCTGGTTCAATATCCGGATGAAATTAGTTTCGGCGCCAATTTAGGTTATCGGGATGGTGTCAGTCTGGCCTGCCTTTCAGAAACCGTTTTGCTGGCGCTGGAAGGTGAGTGCCGGGATTACAGCATAGGGAACAAGCTTTCCTTGGATACGGTTGTTTATTTGCGTAATATTGCCCGTAAACATGGCTTTGGTCTGGCAGGATTAAAAATGGGTAATCACGAAATAAATGATGATGAAATCGAAAAAATATATCTGAATTCCCTGCATTTAAAAAGGGCGGGAAATATGTAAGGAGGAGAACATGGATTATCAGGATATAAAAATCACCCGGGATGGTAAATGGTATTTTGGCGATGCAGAAATGTTTCGGCGTAACATTTTACAGATTCTGGCCCGAAATATAAATCGTGATGAGAACGGCAACTATTTTATTGAAATGGGATCCGAATGTAATCCGCTTATCGTTGAAGACGTACCTTTTCTGGCGGTCGGCATTGTTGAAGAAGACGAGCAGCCGGTTAAACTGGTCTTCCACGATTTACAGGAAATAGAACTGGATCATGAACTGAAATTATATATAAAAGACGACGTCCCCTATATCAGCTATCGCTGGGTGGCCGATACGCGTCTGAGCCGGGGCGTATATTGGAAGTTGAGCGATTACTTTGATTTTCGGGATGACGAAATATTTATTGTGCCGCCTGCGGCCGAAAAAATCGTAACCGAAAAACAATAAGGCTCATTATAAGCGGCTAATTTCCGCCGGACGGAAACGGTTTTCCGGTATGGTCAGGGCGGTCGCTATCTCGGCCAGCATCTTTTCCCGGTCATCGGGAAGGCGGCCGTGAATATTCCAGTAATTGGAGATGTGGTCGCTTAGCAGGTAACTGCCCTCGCATTGCAGATTGGTTATCAGCAGACTGATTTCCTGCAATGCCTGGTGCGGGCTCAGCAGTTCAAAATTCCCCTGTTTATATTCATCATAAAGCGGTGTGCCCGGTATGGGAACAAAAGTCCGCAAGCGGATGAAATCAGGAGAGCAAGCAGACAATACCCGGGCACTCTCCAACGCATGTTCACGCCATCTTTCCTTGCCGCCAATTCCAACCAGATAATATTCACTGGTATCAATCCCGACTTTTTTCAGCTTTAAACCGGCTTCAATAATCTCTGCGGCCGTGGTTCCCTTGCGAATTCTTTGCAGCGTAACATCGTCGCCGCTTTCCATGCCGGTATGAATTCTGCTTAACCCCGCATCTTTCAATAGCTGTAAATCCTCAAGGCTTTTTTTATTTACAAATCGGGCCGAGCCATATACAGTGATGCGCTGCAAATAAGGAAACAGTTCCCGGGCATAAGTAAAAATATCTACCAGCTGAGCTGTTTTCATGATTATGGTATTACCGTCCGGGAAAAATAAAGATTCAATATATTCTCCGTAGTATTGACGGGCAGCAAGCAGATCTTCTTTTATTTCCTCTACCGGTCTGAGCTTAAAAGAAGTCTGCTTGTACATAGAACAAAAACTGCATTTGTTATGTGGGCATCCTATGGTGGCCTGGATTAAAAGGCTGTTGGCTTCACTGGGCGGACGATAAACGGTTCCTTCGTAACGCATATTAAAACTCCTTCCGGCTAATATCACTTATTATCATAAATATTACAAATTATAGAGAAAATTTCTGAGCAGCCAGGGCGCCGGTAAATTAAATTTGTTATTAAAACGGCAAATTCGGTAAAAATTTATTGTTATTTGGACAGAAAATAGATATATTAAATATAATATACCATTATCAAGGCCATGGTTCCAGAATTATGACATAAGAATTTGTGAGGAAGAGTTGGATGGAAGTAAAAGTATTGATAGTGGACGATGATGAACGGGAAAGAATCGTTCAGCGCTATGTACTGGAGAACATAAAGGATGTTGAGATTGTCGGCGAGGCTGTCAATGGCCTGGATGCATTATTGCTCTGCCAGGAAAAGAAAATTGATCTGGTCTTGCTGGATATCAAGATGTCTGAAATGGATGGTTTTGAAACTGCCCATAAATTGCTCCAGTTAAAGAATCCGCCGCTATTTGCTTTTATAACTATGAATCGTAACATGGCGGTAGATGCATATGAACTTGGAGCAATTGATTATATTGTCAAGCCGATCGAACAAAATCGGATTGAAAAAACCATTCTGCGTACCAAGACGCAGATTGCTCACCACCATTATATAGATGAATTAGTAAATCATAAATTAAGAGAACGCATCGAAGATGTATTGGATAAATATAAAAATCAAGAACAATATGCCCGGAAACTTCCGGTGCGGGAAAAAGGGAAAGTAGCGCTGCTAAAACCCGAAGACATTTTATTTTGTGAAAGTCAGGGCAAAAAAGTGCTCATCAGCACCACCGATGAAGATTATTTAAGCAGTTATACGCTTAATGAATTGGAGAACCGTCTTGATCAGAGCTATTTTTTCAGAGCCCATCAAGCTTTTATTGTTAATTTAAATTACGTAAAAGAAATAATAAATTTTGGAGAAGGTTCTTATTTGCTGAAAATGGAATCTTCTCAAAAAAATATAATATTAAGCCGATCCCGAGCCAAAAATCTAAGGGAAAAACTTGGTATTACTTAGCAATACAGCAAATCATCCGAAATATTCAGAAATAGAAGATAAAAATACCATTCAGAACCAAAATCAAACCATTCAGGCCATAATTTTGGGCCAGCAAGCAGGATAAAATATAATCAATCAGGGCGCTTGGTCATATCTTGTTTTCTCGTGCTCTGCTAAAAACTATTTGTACCATAAATAGGCCAGTGATTGAATAAACATCAGCAAATTATACTTTAATTTCAACAAATTGTGATAATCAAGAGAAATAAATCACAATTTAGTATATAGTTAAAAGGGGATAAATTACGTTATTAATAAATGAGGAGGAAAGGAGTTTATTGATGAGGCTGGTTTGTTTCATTTGTGTTTAGTTGACCCGGCCGTAAATAGGGTGGAACTGATTCAGTGGATCTAGACCAGCATAAATTAAGCTGTTTCCATAGAACAGAACCGGCTAAATATCTACAATCCTGTAACTTAGTAAGGAGGAATGCAAATGATTCCCTTTTCAAAGCTCGAAAGATATGAGGGCAACGAGGCCTTGTTTGATCTGGTTACCATGTCGATCGTATCCTCATTGGTTGGAGAACCGCTGCATATTCATGCGGAGGGATTAAGAGGGACCGGAAAAACAACCATTATGAGGGCTGCCAAAGGTATCCTGCCCAATATTACAAGAATTAAAAATTGTGTATATAATTGCGATCCTGAGCATCCCCATTGCCCACATCACCGCAATCTCAGTTCGGAAGAAATTGCCGCCCTCGGGGTGGAAGAGGTTACAATGCCGTTTCTGGAAATATCCCATTCAGCCAAGATCGGTACCGTTGCGGGCAGCATTGATTTAGCCCGCCTGACTGACTCGGCCCATCCGGAAGCGCAGCTGTTGCCGGGGATTATTCCGCAGGCACATCGGGGTATTATTTTTATTGATGAAATTAATCGTCTGGCCGATACTTCTCCGGAAATTACGGATATTTTGCTCGATGTTATGGGCAACAAACCTGGTCATTTGCAGATTGAGGAAGCTGGCCTGCCGGTCGTGGATGTTGAAGTAAGTGTTTCGGTTTGGGCAGCCTCCAACCCGGACGAAGATCCCGGTCCATTGGAAGAAATAAGAAGACAGCTGTCTGACCGTTTTGATATGGTTTGTTATATGGGGCGGCCTACGTCCGTGGATGTATTGTCGCAGATGCTCAAAGAAAATTCTCATTCCCAGAAGATTAAAAAGAATAAAGAATCAGCGCAATTAAATTCCAATGCAAAAGACGATTTATACCGGCAAAATATTATAAAATGGGCCCAGAAATATGAAAAAGCTGATTTGCCTGATTTTTTGCGTAATTATATCGCCCGCCTTTATGTTAAACATAATTTGGAAAGTATCAGAGCCATAGAAGCTATGCAGCAGGGTGCAGTTTTGTACAGCACCATTAAAAACCGTGATCAGGCCATGATCAGCGACGTTACCCATATGATACCTCAGGTGCTGAAACATCGCGTTGACGGTGACACACTTATCAAGATGATCAACGATGTTGAAGTTAGAGGCTCCCGGGACGGAATCCTTAATTTCAAAAACAAAAAGAACAATCCCGAGAAAAAGAAAGAGGATACTGAGTATTTCAATACTGCGGGACGTCCGCTCAAGGATTTGAACCGCAATGAACTGATCAATACGGAAAAGACGCTTGCCCCTAAAGAAGGGTAAAAAGAGGAAGTGGTCTTATGGATAGTGGCGGCAATATAAGCAAAGCCACTTCGGTCGGCAATTATTTAAATCTTTATCTGGGCCAGAACCAGGGTGTCAGGCTTGGCGACAGCATTGTGGTAAGCCGCAAGGCGCATGCCCGCATGCCCGAAAAGGTCGTCAAGGGTCAGATAAAAATACTTATTAATAAAGATGCCGGCAAGACTTATCTTGACTTTGTAGACCTTGACCAAGTCGTTCATATTGATGTCTATCATAAAGATGGCGAAATCGATCCCCGGGATGTGGCCAAAAGCATTTTCTGGGCGCTGGATGATCATTTGTTGGAGGAAGAGCCCCAACTGAAATATGCTGAAGATGAAAGATTCAAAATTGTAGCTGATTATGCCAACAAAATATATTTAACCACCAATGGCGGCAAGGGTCTGCTCTATGATCTTTTTCAGGAAAAGGTCAGTCCTTACAGTGAAGGGGAGGAAGGATTTGACCATGTGCATGTACTGGCCCGGTTCAATCGTGATGAATATGCCTTAATATATATTATCAGTGAAGCGGTGGAGGCAGCCATATTAGCTTCGGATGTAAAACTGGCCAAAGTCCGCAATATTTCCCATGGCCGAGAAAAAAAGCAGGAAGAGAATTTTGCCGGCAACATGAAGCTGCCCTGGAAGAAGTTTAAAGGACAAATGGCTTCCCAACTGTCGGATAAGGAAAATGTAAATGAGCTGATTATGAAACTGGCCGAGAAATTTGGCGGCGTCGAAGAAATTGAAGATTGGATGGATTGCTATTCTACCAATATCTTTAAGCGTAAAGGGGTAGAATACCAAAAAAAAAAGTGGGGCGACGTGGAACATTATGTCGAACAGCTTGAAGAATTAGGTATTATTGAGCCAGGCCTCACCGGACGCAAACTAAGTAAACGCGGCATATTTCTGCAGGATTACATCATCAAGCACAAAATAGAACTGGAAACCGAAATAAGACGTAATATGCGCAAGGTTCCGGGCGGCGGAGCCAATCGCTTCCGTAAATTCGGCAAAAGCGAAAGCAAGAGCTCACAGATGGAATTTACCAATTATAACCGTACCGTTAACAATTCGGAAAAAAGCTGGTCGGGAAATCTGGCCGTACCGGAAACGGTCATTCAGGCCAAAAAGAATAATTTTCTGCGTGGCGACAAGCATTTTACCCTGCAAAAAGAAGATCTGCATTTCTATGATAAAAAAACTTATGTACCCATCGATATATGTCTGTTGATTGATGCCAGCGGCAGTATGGCCGGGGAAAAAAGACAGGCAGCCTGTTTTTTAGCAGAGCATTTGCTGCTCAGCGGCAAAGAAAAAATTGCCGTGGTAACTTTCCAGGAGCATTCCAGTCAGGTTGTGGTACCGTTTACCCGCAATCAAAAAGTTTTGAGCAAAGGCCTTGCAACCATTAATCCGGCCGGCTTGACTCCTCTGGCTAGTGGGATCATGACTGCTTTGAAATTGATTCAATCAAACCGCTTGCGTAATCCCCTGCTGGTTTTGATTACGGACGGCATACCCAATACCCCCTTGTGGACCATGGATGCCAAAGCTGATGCTATCACTGCTGCAGCGCAAATAAAAGATACCAAGATACGTTTTATTTGCATCGGGATAGAATCAAACCGGATCTATTTGGAAAAATTGTCCAACAAGGCCGGCGGTTCGCTCTATTTAGTAGATGATTTAAACAAGGAAAACCTGATAAATATCGTCAGACATGAAAAAAAGACCATGAGCCACTCCGAAATGCCAAACTAATTATTGGCTTTCGCGGTCAGACTATGGTTTGAAAATATCCAAACAGCAATTAATACCCATGTCTTTTGGTACCTATGAAGTGCACTTCCAATCATTGAACTTTTTTGTCCAACGTTTGGGGTACACTTCACCTGCCAGACGGATTGAGTGGGTTTTTTTAATGCCCTGTTCCGGCTGTTGCCATAAAACCTTTGGCAGGGATTGCTTTTGGGTCGCTATTATTAATAAATAAAGCCGGGATTTGTTTTTCGTGTGGTTATCATATTAATGCATAAATTAAATCTTCCTCTAGTAATCTTATAGCAGCAATATTTAGGGGGAGGTATTAAAATGCGTAATACATTTATCGTGATTCTGGCTATCGTTCTGCTGGGTATTTGCCTTCTTAGCGGCGGATGCAGCAAACCTGATCAGAGTACCATCAAGGAGTGGCAGGAATTATTAAAATTTCCG
>JAAYCZ010000223.1 GCA_012729495.1 Syntrophomonadaceae bacterium
GAGAGGAACATGCTGGTAAACGAGGGCATAACAAAGGTTATGATGCCGAATACCATGATTATTGCGAATATAGTTATGATGGTCGGATAGACGGAAGCAGACTTTACCTTGGAGTTGATTTCCGCTTCCCGTTCCAGATGATCACCGAGGCGTTCCAGTACGGTATCGAGTACGCCGCCCAGTTCCCCGGCGCGGATCATGCTGACGTAGACGCCGGAAAATATTTTGGGGTGTTTGCTCATGGCTTCCCAGAGGGCGGTGCCGGATTCGATTTCTTCACGGATTTGTATGACGGCAGCTTTCAGTTGTTTGTTTTCGGTCTGTTCGGCCAGGATGCTGAACGAACGCAAAATCGAGAGTCCGGCGGCCAGCATGGTTGACAGCTGACGGGTAAATACCACCAGTTCCCTGGTTTTTACTGAACCGAAGGGCAGGGATAACTTTATTTCCTTGGATTCTTTGACTTCGTCCACAGACAGGACGAACATTCCCTGGGAGAGCAGCTTCTGTATTAACAGATTGCGGCTTTCGGCTTCCAGTTCTCCAGTTATCAGCATACCCTGTTTATCACGTACTTTATATTTAAATTTCAGTAGGCTCCCCTCCCGCAATATAGGTTATGGCTCTAATTTCAATGAGATCCCCCCTGCGGGGAATACATATATGACCTAAAGGTCACAATTAAGGTAGCTTCACTTTGTTCAGGATGACCGCAACGGGGTTTTCTCATTAAATTCCTTCCATGGAAATAGCGCGTTTCTGAACCTCCTCCAGCGTAATGAGGCGCTGCTGATAAAGCATTTTAAGAGCTTTGTCCATCGTGATCATGCCGGCGCTGCTGCCGGTTTGGATGGATGAATAAATAAGATGTACTTTATTTTCCCGGATCAGGTTGCGCACCGCCGGGGTCACGATCATCACTTCCGCGGCTACTACCCGGCCTTTACCGTCTGCCCGGGGAATCAATTGCTGGCTGACCACCCCCTGCAGGGTATTGGCCAATTGAATACATATCTGGGCGACTTGATGGGCGGGAAATACATCCACGATTCTTTCCACGGTCTGGGCAGCGGTGGCGGAATGCAGCGATGCCAATACCAGATGACCGGTCTCGGCTGCGGTCAGAGCGGTGGAAATGGTCTCCAGATCGCGCATTTCTCCGATCATTATAACGTCAGGATCCTGTCTTAAAGCGGCTCTTAGTCCCAGCGCAAATGTAGCGGAATCACTGCCGATTTCACGCTGATTTACTACGCTGGTACCGTGGCGGTGCAGATATTCTATGGGATCTTCCAGCGTCAGTATGTTCAGGTTCTTGTGATGATTCATATAATCGATCATGGCCGCCAGGGTGGTTGATTTGCCGCTGCCGGTAACTCCGGTAACCAGGATCAAACCTTTTTCTTTTTCCGCCAGTTCCTTGATCACCGGCGGCAGACCCAGCGATTCCAGGCGGGGAACATTGACCGGTATTAATCTAATGGCACAGGCCCAGGAACCCCGCTGTATAAATGTATTGACGCGAAACCTGCCGATACCGGGCATGGAATTGGAAAAATCGACCTGTCCGGTTTCCTGCAGCGTCTGCTCCGTTTTCTCATTTGGAAACAAGGCCTTGGCCAGGTGAATGGTGTCTTCGCCGGATAATATCTCATCCTCCGGCAGCGAAAATAATTTTCCGTTGACCCTGTAGATGGGGGGTCTGAAAACGGTAAAATGGATGTCGGAGGCTCCCATTTCCACACCCCGCTGAATGATTTCCTGAATATTTTTCATAATCATTATCCTTCCAATAACACAACTTTAAGAACTTCTTCCAGGGAGGTTTTACCCTGCCGGGCCTTTTCCATGCCATCCTCACGGATGGTGACCATTCCTTCCCGGCGGGCCGTAGCTTCAATTTCATCCTCGGAATTTTCACCCCGATTGATAAGCTCCCGCACCCTGGGTCCAACGACCATGATTTCATGCAGGGCAATTCGACCCTGATAGCCCAGCTGACGGCACATATTGCATCCAACCGGACGATAGAATTCATGGCCGCTTTCCTCCGGCATCCCCAGTTTAGAGGCGGTTTCCTCCGCCAGGTTGTATTTTTCCTTGCAATTTGGGCACAACTGCCTTACCAGGCGCTGGGACACAATACCACTGAGGGAACTGGCCAGGAGGAAATCTTCAATTCCCATGTCTTTGATGCGGGCTATGGTCCCGGCAGCACTGTTGGTGTGCAGGGTGGATAAAACCAGATGTCCGGTAAGTGCTGCCTGTACAGCCAGTTGGGCCGTTTCCTGATCTCTGATTTCACCTACCATTATAATATCAGGATCCTGACGCAATATGGAGCGCAAACCGCTGGCAAAAGTTAAACCTGCCCGGAGATTTATCTGCACCTGATTGATACCGGCCAGGGTATATTCGATCGGATCTTCCAGGGTAATAATGTTTTTGTCCACTGAATTTACTTCACCCAGTACCGAATAAAGGGTGGTGGTTTTGCCGGAACCGGTTGGCCCGGTTACCAGCAGCATACCGTGAGGCCTACGGGATAATGACAGGAGATATTCCTTGTTAAGCGGACTAAGGCCCAGCTGATCAACCCGGGTCAGGGCGCTGCCGCGATCCAGGATGCGCAGAACCGCTTTTTCTCCCAACGCAGTCGGTAGGGTGGAAACGCGAAAATCAACCTCTCTCCCGTCTACCACCATGCGGAAACGGCCATCCTGAGGAACTCTTTTTTCAGCAATATCCATATTGGCACTGATTTTAATGCGGGATATGACTGCGGCCTGGGATAGCTGCGGCAGGGAGAGTACTTCGTAAAGCTCCCCATCCACCCGAAAACGCACCCGCAGATCTTTTTCCTGCGGTTCTATATGAATATCGCTGCAGCGTCCCTGTACGGCCTGCACCAGAATTGAATTTACCATGCGGATAACCGGTGCATCTTCATCTAGTTTCATGTTCTGCAATTCTTTGAGGCGCATGGCATTGGCCTTGCCGTCCAGCCCCAATTCGTTTACAATGTTCTCCATCTTCGGATCAAGCCGAAAAGCCAGATATTGTCTAATTGCAGTATCCATATCTTTTTCGCTGGCCAAAACCGGAACCACATCCATATTGGTTGCCATACGCACGTCTTCAATAGCCTGCTGATTTAGCGGATCGGCCATTGCCAGGGTCAGTATATTCTTACGCCTCGAAATGGGTAGTACTTTATGTAAACGAATGAGCTGGGGAGGGAGCAGTTTAATTACATCAGGGTCGATGTCCATTTTACTGAGCTGAACCTGAGGGATGCCCAGCCTAAATTCCAGTATTTCCATCAACTGCTGCTCGGTCAGAATCCCTTTTTTCAACAGGATGGCGCCGAACTTCTCTTTGGTTTTGGCTTGTTCTTCGAGCACACTTTTTTGCTGCTCGGGGGTAATCAAGCCCATCTCCAGAAGAATCTCACCGATAACTTTGCGTTTCATATATATATACCGCCTTTTGCATAAATAAGCCTGATCGGGGATGTTCTTACTCAAATAGATAATTCTATTTTAATTATAAATGTCCTTTTTTGTCGGGTGAATAACGCAGTTTATTATGGTGCGGATGATTTATCAGGGTAGCTTTGGTCTGGTATTTCTTCCAGCTTCTGAATTATTTCCTCGATGATGGTCTCCATTTCCTTATCGCTGGTATTGACGCGGATATCTGCACAATCATAATATGCTGCTCGGGTGGCGAGAATTTTTTCAATATCTTCTGCACAAGATGCTCCCTTGAGCAGCGGCCGGGTGCCTTTTTTGCGGTTAACCCGGGCCCAGATATCTTCTGCCCGGGCTTCTAATAATATAATAATACCATTTTTCCTTAATACGGCAATATTCTCCGGATTCAGAACTGCTCCGCCGCCGGTGGCAATGACCAGATGATTACGCTGGCTAAGTTTTTTCGCCAGCAGGTTTTCTTCCGAACGAAATCTGCGTTCACC
>JAAYCZ010000024.1 GCA_012729495.1 Syntrophomonadaceae bacterium
TGATTGATGGCCTGCACAATTTTCTTTTGCTGTCCGGGGGTACGGAAACGACTTAGTACTTCAATATTAGCCGGATAGTTTTGAAAACGCTGGGTAAAAGTTTGATAATGCTGTTCGGCCAGCAACGTTGTCGGAACCAGAATGGCAACCTGTTTCCCGTCCATAACCGCCTTAAAAGCGGCCCGCATGGCCACCTCGGTTTTTCCATAGCCAACATCTCCGCAAATAATCCGATCCATCGGTTTACGTGCTTCCATATCTTTTTTGGCAGCCTGGATGGCTTTGAGCTGATCAGGCGTTTCCTGATAGGGAAAATCATCCTCAAATTGTCTTTGCCAGGGGGTATCAGGGGAAAAGGCAAAACCTTCCATGCTTTCCCGGGTGGCATAAAGATGCAATAAGTCCTCAGCCATGTCCTGAATGGAATCAGCCACCCGTTTGCGGGTTCGTTCCCATTCTGTTCCACCCAGTTTACTCAAACGCGGACTCTTGTCCTCGGAGCTGGAATATCGAAACAACAGCTCCAATTTGTCTATGGGCAAATAGAGTTTGTCGGTACCGGCATATTGCAGCAGAAGGTACTCCCGAATTACACCATCATTTTGAACCTGGGTAACACCACGATAAATGCCGATGCCATAGTTTTCGTGTACAACATAGTCTCCCAGTTTCAAGTCTTCGATCAGCAGCCTCTGTTCCGCCGGTTTTCTGTTTTTTCGGCCGGGGACAGCTTTCTTAGGCCACAAATCCCGCTCGGCAATCAGGGCCATGCCCATATCAGGACTTAAAAATCCGTGTTCATAAGGCTGGGCAGTAAATTTAACCGCGCTGATATGATGATCGGACAATTGTCCGGTCAGCTCTTCCTGCAGCTTTTTATTCTTTATCGCCAGTATGACCTCATAATCACGGGCCAGCCATTCCTGCAAACGCTGATACAAACTTTCCATACGGTTATGGAAGGTTTCCATTTCCCGCTGGGCAATATGTTTATAAAATCCGACTTTGACCTGGGGAATATTACCGGCAAAAAATGAATGATATATAATCACCGGCCCGCCGAGGGCGCTGCGTATATCATCCGCGGTCAACAGCTGCAAAGCAACTATACTCTTGTCCTCTTTGCGGGCTTCGGCCAAGTGATCCCGGTAACGTTTGCTCTGTTTTTCCAGAGCACTATAAAAATCCCGGGGTTCGTCAAAAAATATCAAACTGCGGGGAGGCAAATAATCCAACAAACTGGCTGCAGATGAGGCATTTTCAATCTCGTCGCAGGGATGGATCATCACCTGCTGTACCGTTTGGGTAGAACGCTGGCTATTAAGGTCGAAATGTTTGATTACATCGATTGTATCGCCAAAAAAATCGATTCGACAGGGCTGCCGGTCTCCGACCGGGTAAACATCAACCAATCCACCGCGGGCCGCCAGCTGGCCGGGGCGGGTGACGGTATCAACCCGTTCATACCCGGCAGCGACTAAAAGCGTGAGCAGCTGCCCGATGGCAATATCCTGGCCGGTTTCCAGCGTCAGCGTGCGCTGCTGCATTTCCCGGGCAGACATGATCTGGTATAAAATTCCTCCCGGAGTGGTAATAATCACTGCTTGTCGCTGAGGATGCAGGAGTAATTCCTGTAAGGTAAGGATCCGCTGCACTTCGCTTAAGGAGGAGTTTTCTTTCATGAAAATAAAATCGCGTTCCAGGAAAAGAAATACTTTATTTTCTCCCATTAATAGTTTTAAATCACCGGCCAAATCATATGCTTTTTCTTCCGAGGATACCATGCACAGCAGCTTGCCCCGCCGTTTATCGGCCAGCTGGTGTAGAAAATAGGTGCGGGCAGACCCGTCCAGGCCGCTTAAAAGAATGTCTTCACCGGCTCCGATGGTTTTTTTTATATGCTCCCAGAGTTCCTGTTTCAATCCTCCTGTTCCTCCCCTTAAGCATGAATGATCTATGAATGATCATTAAATAAATGTATTTTATAAAAAACAATCTATTTTATGACAAACCTATAAAGTGGACACCGTTAAAAATGGCCTCCACTCTATGGAAATATTAATTTGGTTGACAAGTCTTAATTATAAAACGATTGGGAATGAAGCGCCGGCACCTCCTGCAAGCCCATCTCCAGCGCGCATTCATTACAAATTCCCCGGATCTCTGCCCTGCCTGGAGCGCTGCCGTTTTCTTCAATGCTAAAGACTTCTTCGCAGCACTCACAAATATAATATAGTTTCATTATTTTGAACTCCTTCGCCGGTTTTTTATTATCTTCCCAGACGAAAGGATAATTTATACATTTCTGCTTTAATTATATGCGTTCATGGCCGCAGCTATTCCCTGCTTTACCCATATTTCCAGGGCGTCGGCAGCACTCCTGACTGTATTTTGGAATATTTCCTTTTCATCCCGGTTGAATCTCCCCAGTACCCAGTTAACTGCTTCCCCCTTTTCGGGGCGTCCAATACCAACCCGGATGCGAGCAAATTCCTTACTGGCCAATCGCTCACTGATGGAAGCCATGCCCTTGTGGCCTCCGCTTCCTCCAAAAGCACGAATGCGCAGACTGCCTGCGGGCAGATCCATATCATCAAAAACCACTATAAGCTCTTCCAGTGAAAGCTTGTACCAATGCAGCAAAGGCTGTACGGCTCTTCCACTCAGATTCATATATGTAAGCGGCTTAACCAGCAAAATCTTTTCGCTGTTTATTCTGATATGGCCGATTATGGCATCAAAGCGGCTTTCCTGTTTTTCCACCTGATAGCGGGAAGCCAGTTCTTCCAAAACCATAAAGCCTATGTTGTGACGGGTGTCTTTATAATCTTTGCCGGGATTGCCCAGGCCGACGATCATTTTCATTTTATTTACCTCTGGTTATCTGCAAATTATTATTAGTATAACCTGAACCAGGCCGCGAAAAAAGTCTGTAATAGTACTTAAGTCTGTTGTTGCTGCGACAGCAGATAAAAAGTTTTTGAACTTTTAGTTTTGAACTTTTATAAAAAAACTGCTCAATCAACATACCTGAGTACGTTTCTTACGCAGCTTTTTTACGAAAACAATAATCTTATATTGGGTTGGTACAATCCGGTTTAGGCTTCAAACAGTTTACTGACCGAGAGATCCTCATGAATTCTGAGAATAGCTTCACCCACTAACGGGGCTACCGAGAGAATCTTTACTTTGGGCAGCAACTGTTCTTTTTTTATGGGTATGGTATTGGTTACAATTACTTCTTTGATCGGAGCCTTTTCCAATCTTTCCATCGCCGGGCCGGAGAACACCGGATGGGTGCAACAGGCATAAACATCCTTGGCCCCTTTGTCCATCATCACTTCAGCCGCTGTACATATGGTACCGGCGGTATCGATAATATCATCAATAATGATGACCGATTTGCCGTCAACATCACCAATTACGTTCATTACCTCGGAAACATTGGGAGCAGGACGGCGTTTGTCGATGATTGCCAATGGTGCTGTCAGTTTGGCTGCCAGGTCACGGGCGCGGGTAACGCCCCCCACGTCCGGGGAAAGAATCACGGCATCATTGGACAGGCCTTTGCGTTTAAGATATTCGGCTATCGTCGGTACCCCGGGCAAATGATCTACGGGTATATCGAAAAATCCCTGAATCTGAGTAGCATGCAAATCCACCGCTACTACCCGCTGGGCTCCTGCTTCAACAATCAGATTGGCTACCAGTTTGGCAGTTATGGGATCACGGGCACGGCTTTTACGATCCTGGCGGGCGTAGCCATAATAAGGAATAACCGCATTTATGCGCGACGCTGAGGCACGCCTGAAAGCATCTATCATAATTAATAATTCCATAAGGTTTTCATTGCCGGGGGAACTGGTCGGCTGAACTACAAATACATCGACACCCCTTACACTTTCGTCAATTGCTACATTGATTTCTCCGTCAGAAAAGTGACTGACCGTCGCATCTCCCACCGGTATCTCCAGATAAGATGCAATTTCTTTAGCCAGACAGGGATTTGCGTTGCCGGTAAATAGTTTCATCCTCCACCTGGATGCTTTCATATTCCTTATACCTCCCACTTATATTATCCTAGGTTCTTTCTTTTTTCCTGGAATAATCCTCAATATGCTTTTGGCTGGCCCGTTCAACCGCCAGCGAATCTGCCGGAACATCCCTGGTAATCGTTGATCCGGCACCGGTTACGGCATTTTTACCTATTCTTACCGGGGCAACCAGGTTGGTATTGCTGCCGATAAATACACCGTCTTCAAGAATCGTTATCCATTTATTTTTGCCGTCATAGTTGCAGGTAATGGTTCCTGCACCCACATTAACATCATTGCCCAGTTCAGCATCACCTACATAACTTAAATGCGGTACTTTGCTTCCTGAGCCGATGATGGACTTCTTTATTTCCACAAAGTCCCCCACCTTGACGCCCCGGTGCAAAACTGCTCCCGGACGCAGATAGGCAAAGGGGCCTATATTACATTCATCACCTATCTCAGCTTCTTTAATTCTTGAATTTTCAATAATAACATGATCACCGACAAGCGAATCATTTAGATATGAGCTTGGCCCGATCAGGCAGGATTCTCCTATTATGCTTTGCCCTTCAATAATCGTGAAAGGATAAATTATGGTATCCATGCCAATTTTGACTTCACTGTCAATAAAAGTTGTTTCCGGATCAATTATGGTTACTCCCGCCATCATTAATTCAAAGTTTTTGCGCTGACGCATAATTTTTTCAGCCCGGGCCAGTTGTTCCCGATTATTGATCCCATAGATGTCATCCCTAGCTTCAGTAAGAAATACTTCCACTTTTTGACCATTATTCTTTATGATTTCCAGAATGTCGGTCAGGTAATATTCTCCCTGAGCATTACTGGCCCCCAGCTTTTGCAGTGCAGCAAAGGCTTCTTTGACCTGCAGGCAATACATACCGGAATTGATTTCAAAAATCCTCTTTTCTTCAGGACTGGCATCTTTTTCTTCCACAATACGCGCAAGCTGACCACTTTCTTCACGAACAATCCGGCCATAACCATAAGGCTCATCAATAATTGTGGATAGAACGGTTGCCACCGCCTGAGTGTTGCGATGATGGGCAATTAGCTGCTGCAGTGTTTTAGCTTGCAGGAGGGGCGTATCACCGGCCACGACCAATACCATATCGTCATGTTCAACCTGACTGGATGCCTGCAGAAGGGCATGTCCGGTACCCAATTGTTCGGCCTGAACCGCATAATTAATTTCCTGCCCGGCAAATATATCTTTGATCAGTTCCGACTGCTGCCCGACCACCAGGGTGATTTTGTCAATGCCGGCTTGGCTGACCGCATTTACAACATGTTTAATCATGGGGACTCCTGCTACCCGGTGGATTACCTTGGGAATATGTGAGCGCATCCGTACACCCTTGCCGGCCGCCAGAATAACCGCTGAACAAACCATTGTTCTTCCTCCCTGAAAGTACATTTGTTTTCTTCTACAACTTTGTTAGACTCCATTCTGCTTTGAATGGGTTAACCCCTGCTCAGCTTGCTGGTCTTGCTCTGACTATATCTCAAAAGCGAAAGTATTTGCTTATAGCATAAACTTTTCTATGAATTTGGGTGCTATTCTTTCATGTTTACTTTACAGAGCCAGAATTAAGCTAAAAATAGGGACCAAATTGGTTTTGGGTAATCTCCGCCGCCGTAATTGGTACCCAATATAATTATCTGCCCTTTATTAAATACTACTGTATTATACATGTAATTGTAAAAACTAAAAAGTATTTTGCCGGGTGGTTTGGATTTATGATTAAAACTTAGAAAAACTGTAAAAACCAGCCTGACAAGGCTGGTTGTTTATTTGGCAAAACAGATGGAACCAAGTTTGTCCTGAGCCAGTTCCAAGTCGCTTGGCTTATCCACATCTACGCCGATTTCTGCATAAGGCGATATAATCCCTTTGCCTTTTATGCCAAGAACTTTATAGAACCTCTTTTCAACCATATTAATACTGAGCCGGCCAAAAATATATTTTAAAACCAGAGAAAAACCAAAAAGCCCGGCCATGGCCAGGGGGTTTTTGCGCCTCTCCACTAGTTTTAATCCCATTTCCAAGCTTTTCTCGATTACCGCACTGCGGATCAAAAATAAATTACCACCGGTGACGGTGCCTTCCTGCAAGCGAACGTAGGTACGTTTAACCCCCGGGAATTTCTTTTCGTTTATTTCTTTACGCGTTACCGGATAATAAAAATCATCGTCGCTGGCTTCACATCGCTTGAGGAAATCTTCAATTGCTTCCACCGTAATAAAAGGAATATCAGTTGGCATAATCAATACTTTGGAGCTAATCCCTTTCTCTTCCAGAGCCTTGGCTGCATGGGCAAAACTCTCAATGGCATTTTGTCCTCCGTTTACATAAATAAGGCGCTCGTCCCGCGGTAATATTGCTTTTATAGCCTCAACGGGTCCGCTGATGACAATATTTTTTATTTGGGAAGATGACCGCAAAGTATGGTAAACGAAATATATCATCGGGTAGTTGCCTATTATTATCAGGGCCTCATTGTCGTAGGGGGCGATTTTTTTTAAATCATTGCTGCTTTCTCCGCCAGCCAGAATGATGGCATCGTATTGCATTTTTCTACCTCCATTATTCGCTTCCAAGACTATTTCCCTTTTTTAGTGAATCGATGAGGATATTTTCGGCATTTTCTATATGCTCCTGAGCTAGTTGTCTGGCCAGTTGTATATCTCTGGCCTGGATAGCCTCCAATATTTCCCGGTGTTCCTTAAGCGAATCCTCCTTGCGCCCGGGTACGGAAAGCGACGTTAATCTGAAACGTTGAATCTGTTCCCGAAGGTTGCTGATGATATTGCTCAGCCTTTCGTTGCGGCTGGCCATATACAAGGCTTCATGGAATTTTGTATCCACCTCAACCAATTTATCAATATCATTCAGAATGATGGCTTCGCTCTTTTCCACCAGCATACGTTCCATGGCTTCAAGTTCTTCCTCGGTAATCCTCTCGGCGGCAAGGGCCCCGGCCAATCCTTCCAGCGCAGCCCGAATTTCAAAAACATCAGCCACATCTTTCATGGAAAGGTCAGAAACATAAGCTCCTTTGCGAGGAACCATAACGATAAATCCTTCCAGTTCCAGTTTGCGTAGAGCCTCCCGCACCGGCGTACGTGAAACCCCCAGTTCATCCGCCAGTTGTATCTCCATCAATCTTTCCCGGGGCTGCAGGGTGCCGTTTATGATTGCTTCCCTAATGGCTTCAAGTACCAATTCCCGCAATGGTTTGTAAGAATCCAGATTAACCGGTGAGAGACGCTTTTCACCCATGATTTTCACCCTTTCTATATGAAGATACGATAAATGATTCCGGGTATTGGTTGCGCATTTTCATAAAAGCCTCTTTGGCAGCCGTCTGATTAGCAAACAAACCAAAAACACTGGGACCACTGCCCGACATCAGCGTATTTAAAGCACCTGCAGTTAATAACTGTTGCTTAATGGCTGCTATTTCCGGATATTCTTCCAAACTTACGGTTTCCAATACATTGTTCATTTCTCGGGCTATATTTATCATATCATAATTGCCCCAGGCTGCAAGAAAAGCCGTAGTATCAGGTGATTTTAGAACTTTTTCCAAACGAAAAGCCTGATATATTTCCCGGGTGGAAATCTGGAAATCTGGTTTTACCAGTACCATATGAAGTTCCGGTCCTTCGCCCAGCGGGCTAAGAATCTCTCCCCGGCCATGCGCCAGAGCGGTTCCGCCCATAATGCAAAATGGCACATCCGAACCTATCAGAGCGCCAAGCTCAAGTAAAGAATTTAATTCCTGATGCAGTGCAAACAACTTGTTTATCCCTATTATTACCGCCGCTGCATCCGTGCTGCCCCCGGCCAGGCCTGCACCTACAGGTATATTTTTCTCTAAATAAATTTGTAGTCCTTCCCGCAGCGCAAATTTTTCATACATAAGCCGGGCTGCTTTATAGGCCAGATTTTCTTCATTATCAGGAATCTGGACACTGTTGCTGCTGAGCTTTATTCCGGCCCCGCCTTTTGTCAGGCAGATTCTGTCAACCAGATTAATCTGATGCATGACGGTTGCCAATTCATGATAACCGTCAGCTCGTTTGCCTAAAATATCCAGGGTTAAGTTCACTTTGGCAGGTGCCTCCAGGGAATAACATGGATTTTGCGAAAAACAATTCATTGTCGCGTACCATCCCTCAAATTATTTTTCCCATTATAGCGCTTTGCTGCATATTAGTTAATATGGTCAGCTATATTTTCACTGGCGGTCCATTATATATCAGCGCTTTGCCATTCAAAGAAAAAAGGAACAGCGGTAAAGCCATTCCGATTCGTTATATTCCCAGCCCAAGCCATATGAATTATTGATTGACCACATGCACACCCTGCGGAAGTAACTCCAAACATTTGAAGGTTACCTGCGCTTCCGGTACGCTCTGCAAACTCATGCCCCGGTCTCCGGAAGAAACCAGACACAAAGGCGGGAATAGTACACACCACCAGTTTTTGCCTGCCCCTTTTCCGATAACTACTCTAACCGCCTGATATTTACCGGCAGGAAATACCATGTTTCCGTAGGATTTAAGCGGAAACTCAAAATCTCCGATGTAAACTCTTACCGGATAATCGTATCCACGGGATTTTATTTTATTCTCGGCGATTTTTTTTATGCAGTCGCGGTTTTTTTGGGCCAGCATTCGCGCCTCATCAACATCGTTAACATCGGTAAATTCAGCTTGCATATACTGGACAATTTCATCCTTGACTTCTATTTTCAGCGCTTGGTCAGCCGGATCATCACTGTTGGCAATTACGTGCAGCCTGAGCACGGAATCCGATAATTTGCTTTCCCGGGCAGATGCAATATAAATCCCGGAGCTTATAAATAGTATCAGTACGGTTAAAGCGGCCAATTTTTTCAACATTACCCTATCCCCCTTTGTAATCAAATTATTGCCATATATCCTGTAATTTAAACCGTCACTGCCGGGCAGAAATGAGCCGAACATTGATTATAAACTTCTGTCAGCGAACTGTCACTTTTATGTCAAATCCTCTATACTGTTTACAAATAAGGCGGAAAATTTATTGCCAAGTGCATGTTCTTAA
>JAAYCZ010000224.1 GCA_012729495.1 Syntrophomonadaceae bacterium
ACTCCTTAAACTCTTTACCTGTACCAAACCAGTCATAGCAGCCATAAATGGTCACGCAACCGCTATGGGCATGATCTTATCCATGGCCTGTGATTATCGCCTGGTGGTTAACAATCCCAAAATCAAATTGGGGATGACGGAAATTAAAATCGGTTTGTCGCTTACTCTGGTTCAGGGTACAGTTATGCGTTTTGGTCTGGATACGGATAAAAAATACCGGGATATTATCTACAAGGGTGAATTTTTTAATCCGGAATATGCAATAGCCCAGGGGATCTATGATGAGCTGGCGGAAAATGAAGAAGAGCTTATCGAAAAAGCCAAAGCCAAAGTTGTAAGTATGATTGACACCCCGGGCCGGCCCTTCATTATTCTTAAGGAACTGGAGAAAATGCAGACGGTTGATTGGCTACAGGGCAAAATGAAAGATATTGACTGGGAGCCGCTGGTAACGACATTTACCGATGAGAAAGTTATCAATACCTTAAAAATGGTTAAGGCAGCATTGGGCGAATAAAAACCATGCGAATAAAGAATTAAAAAAGAGGTGTATTAAATGAGTTATGGAAACATTAGTGCTGAGCAGGCTCTGCAATTACTGCAAGAGGGTAACAAAAGGTTTAGCAGCAACGAGCTGCAATCCAAAAACGTCAGCAGCCAGCGTCGGCAGGAGTTACTTACCAAGGGTCAAAAACCTTTTGCGGTCATCTTGAGTTGTTCGGATTCCAGAGTTCCTCCGGAAGTTATTTTCGATCAGGCGCTGGGTGATATTTTTGTCATCAGAGTGGCCGGCAATGTAGTTTCTACCATTGAACTCGGCAGCATAGAGTATGGAACGGAACATCTGCAGGTACCGCTGCTGGTTATCCTGGGCCATGATAACTGCGGAGCGGTCAAGGCAACTGTAGACGGAGGTGAAGCTCCCGGCAGCATCGGTGCGATTGTTGATATGATCAGGCCGTCGGTTGATAAAGCACGGGCCGCCGGTGCCAGCGGTGACGATCTTTATGAACAAGCCTGCAACCACAACCTCCAGGCGATGCTGACCATTGTCGAGCAAAGTCCGATTATTAAAGAAATGGTTGAGCATGGCCATTTAAAAATTGTTTTGGCCAAATACCTGCAAAGCAGCGGTGAGGTAGTATTCTTTTAAATTTAATGTTTTTGCGCTGATCGGTTTGTTTGCAGAATAACTCTGTAAAAACATATGGTCTGGAGGTAATACTTTTGCTTAAATATCATTTTGAAATTACCAATGCAACTCCGCTTAAAGGTCACAAGCTGCGGGGCACCAAAGACTATGAAACCAAAGTTACGATCGAAAAAGATGGCAAGTTGATATTTGATGAAATTATTATGGTACGCAAAAATAAAGAAGGTGTTTATCCAGATTTGACTCTGGCCAACAAAAAAATTGCCGCTGTTTCGACCCGCCGGGAGCTGGCAGATAAAATAAAAGAATACTTTAAAAGAATCAAATAATAGATATGGAATCAGGCCTGCTTTTGCTCTACAAAGCAGGCTCAGACTGTCAATTAAGTCTAAAATCAACAGAGCGAGCAAAAAAGGCGAAGAGCAAGGCTTGCAAAAATCCCGTGATTGAGGCGTACGTATGGTACGCCGACTGAACGGGCTTTTTGTATAACGCAGCTATTCACCTTTTTTGACGCTCTGGGCCTGCTTTTGCTTTGCAAAGCAGGCATTTATTTACGACAGATTATTTCCGGGTGGTCAAGATAAGACATTTTTGAAAACAATAATGGGTTTCGATCTTGACAGAAATTATTTAATAGAAATAAAATAAATATATCAAAATGATATATGGAGAATAAAACTATGATTAGCAATTCTACGGTTGATTATATTATCCTCGGTTGCCTTAGTATTCAGCCCATGAGCGGATACGACATTAAGCGTCTGATAAGTATTAGTACCGGACTTTTTTATAATGCCAGCTATGGCAGTATTTATCCTACCCTTAAAAAGTTTGAGGAAGCCGGACTGGTAAATTCCGAGGAGGTTGTAGAAAACGGGCGCTTTAAAAAAATTTATGCCTTAACCTATGAAGGACAGCGGGAATTCATGGAGTGGCTGGAGGAACCCCCCCGACCGATCGTGATAAAAAATGATATGCTGTTAAGGCTGTTCTTTTACCGCCATCTGCCTCAAGACAAGGTACTGTCGATAACCGCTTCCCATATTGAACAGCTTAAGGCTTTTAAATTGGAACTTGAGGAAATCGAAGCAGCTGAAGGAGCGGGAGCGGACAAGTTTCAACGTTATACTTTGCGTTGGGGAATGGATTTCTATGATTTTCAGATTGGCTGGTATAAAAAAATTTTACTTGAATTGGATGATTAGACATTAAATAAAATTTTTCCCTGGGGAAAAATCTTATTTAATTCAATAACCATAAAGGTAATGGTAAATGAAATTACAGGTTTGTACTCTTAGTGCCTCTTCTGTAGGCGGTAAAATTTGGGGAAACTAATTAATTCTTACGGGGGATATAAGCATTTTAAATGTTGGAGCCAAAATAATACGGGAGGGAGTGGGTATCGCCAGTAATAAATCCTTGAAAATGAATGAAATCTAACATTGATATGGAAGGATGATGGATATGAAAACCAAAATTACTGAGATGCTGGGAATAAAGCATCCAATTATTTGCGGGGGGATGCTGTGGCTGTG
>JAAYCZ010000225.1 GCA_012729495.1 Syntrophomonadaceae bacterium
GGAGTGATATTTGTGGCAAAGGGATTAGAACTATTCCAACAGAGTGCCGTCGGTTTTACCAGACAGATCAGCCCCTGGGATACCATGGTATACTCAACCGTTAATCCTGGACTAATGTATGCGCTCGTTTATCTAATGTGGGCACCATTCTTATATCCCGGTGCACATATGGGTTGGGCTATTATTACCGTAGCACAAATGTTTGTTATCGCAGGTCTATATTGGTTATTATCCTGTGCAATGCCCAGACAGGGCGGTGAATATATCTATATCAGCCGTATTCTGCATCCATCATTGGGCTTGATGTCCAGCTTCATGATATCCTTTACAGCGATATCGTGGACCGGTGTATGTACCGACTGGGCGATAAAGTATGCTATCGTTGAATATTTTGCATCACTGGGAATTGTTACAGGAAATCAATCCTGGTTTGCAATTGCTGAAATGCTCAACCAGCCAGGCATTCGCGCTCTTATCGGTACTGCATTAATCTTAATTATTTGGATGGTTTACTACCGTGGTAGTAAAGCTATGATGAAAATGTCCTGGATGGCATTAATCGGAACCATTATTGGTGCCCTCACCTATATAGCAGCAAACTTGATGGCTGATCCCGGACAGTTTGCTGCCAACTTTACCCAACTGACCGGAATGAACTATGATGATGTTATCAAAGTAGCTGTTGCCGCCGGTCATCCCGCCAAATTCCTTTTCGGTGCCACTGTTATGGCAGGTTCCACTTACATTATACTAAACACTTTGGGTGCAACCTTTGGTGCCAATCTGGCCGGTGAGGTACGTAACGTTCAGAAATCTCAATTACTGGCTATGTTCGGTTCTCTGACCATATTAATGTCTGCCTGGGCCATTTTCTATGGATTTAGTTATAAGAGTTTTGGCGCTATGTGGACCAACTGTTTAATGTTCCTGAGCGGAACCGGAAATGCTGCTTATCCATGGGGAAGTTATGAACCATTTGCTACGATCCTGATTGGTGTTCTAACCATGAGCCCCATATTTATCTTCCTGATTGCGTTAGCTTTCTTTATGGCAACTTTTGGCTCAGCTGCAGGTATGAGCTTTGGACCGGCCAGAAATATATATGCATGGGGATTTGACCGCCTGGTTCCGGAAAAGGTAGCCGAGATTAATCCTAAGAATGGTGCTCCGATGGTTGCCTCTACTATTGCTCTGTTGGCAGCTGAAGCATTCCTGCTCATGGACTGCTTTGCTCCGCAATGGACAGCCTATATTGGCTACACTATCTTTACCTGGTTCCTGGCCTGGATTTTGCTGGGTATATCAGGAATTGTATTCCCATACCGCCGTAAAATCTTGTTTGATTCCGCACCCCCAATTGTACGCAAGCGTTTTATCGGTCTGCCGGTTGTTACCTGGTTGGGAATCTTAACTACGATTATCAGTGTTTCCATTTGCTGTTACCTGTTGATTCCGTTTATCCAGGGACAGATACCTAATACCATGATTATTATGTCGATAGTTCTAATGTTATTGCCGCTGATAATCTACTATCTGTCCAAATACTCCTATGCTAAGAAAGGCATTAATATTGATATTCAGTTCCAGGAAATCCCTGCAGATTAGAACCCAGCCCATAATGGAATCTTTGAGCAACTACAACAATACGCATAAGGGGTGAGCCATTAATGAAGATATTTTATGCCACTGATATTCATGCAGCCGAAACCACTTTTCGTAAGTTCACCAATGCCGGTCCCTTTTACAAGGCAGACTTGGTAATCTACGGCGGTGACTTCTGCGGAAAAATGGTAGTACCGATTATAAACAAGGGTAATGGCCGTTATGAAGCAACTTATTACGGTTCTACAGTTACCCTGAAAGGCGATAAAGAAATTCCGGATCTTAAGAAAACTTTGCGTGATGCCGGCTTCTATTTTGCCGATTTAACTGAAGCTGAACTGGATCGCATCACCAAAGCAGATGTTGATCGTATCACTAAAGAAGAGCAGTTGAAACGGCTTAACGAGTGGGTTAAGCTGATGGATCAACGTTTCAAAAAGAATAATATACCCTGTATCGTTACCCCGGGTAATGACGATCCTTTATACATTGATGAAGCATTAAACAAGTTTTCCTATGTCAAGAATGGGGATGGAAAAGTGCTTGAAGTAAATGGCTTCGAAGTACTTTCTTTGAGCTATGCCCATCCGACTATCTTTAAATATCCACGTGATATCAGTGAAGAAGAACTGGGTAAAAAGATAGATGAACTGGCTGCTCAGGTAAAAAATATGGGCAAATGTATTTTTAATATTCATATTCCGCCGTACGATACTGACTTGGATCAGGATACACTCTATGATGAGGATCTTAATCCGATTCTGGATGGAGATGCTCTGGCAAGTGGTGCTACTGGCAGTAAAGCAGTTCGGGCAGCGATAGAAAAATACCAGCCTATGCTGAGTCTCCACGGACATGTTCATGGTTCACGCGGTATAAGTACTATAGGCAAGACTATATGTATCAACCCGGGAAGTGAATATGATCAGGCTCTCTTGAGAGGTGCCATAATTGAAGTTAATGCCAGTGGACAGGTGTTAAGCCACATGCTGACAGCAGGCTAAATTTCTAAGTATTATCCGGGATCCGCCGACACTGTAGCTAATACAATGTTTGGCGGATCCATATTAGATTTGAAACTATGATGGAGGTTAAACAGATGAAGAACGTGGTATTAGATGAGTTAACTGCATCTGTGCAAACCGCTCTAAAAGAGCTGCTGAATGTAGCCGAGCTTAAAAAGGGGCAGATATTAATGGTGGGCTGCAGTACCAGTGAGGTACAGGGAGAAAAGATAGGACAATCATCCAGTATGGAGGTTGCCGAGGCAATTCTAAATGGTATCCTGCCTATTGTTGAAGAAAATCAAATATTTTTGGCGGTTCAGGGCTGCGAACACATTAATCGGTCTCTGGTAGTGGAAGAGGAATGCGCCGAGCGTTATGGTCTGGAAACCGTAACTGTAGTTCCCCATTTAAAAGCCGGAGGAGGGTTTGCTACTGCGACCTACCGTAGATTTAAAAAGCCAGTAATGGTTGAAAGTATAAAAGCACATGCCGGAATGGATATTGGTGATACGTTCATTGGCATGCATCTTAAACCAGTCGTTGTACCGGTTAGAACTGAAGTTAAGCAAGTTGGAAATGCACATTTAACGATGGCTCGTACCAGACCAAGACTGGTGGGGGGAGAGCGGGCTAAATATACCCTCAATTAGAAGACTGTGGGGAAGGTTATGTTTGTATAAAATATAAAAATGATTCCACTGCAAAAACCCAGTTACTTATACTCGTAGAGGAGACTTTAGTCTCCGACTATCCCTGAAACGCCGATATGTAGGGGAGACTAAAGTCTCCTCTACGGTATATAGTGTATAAATACACTTTTTGCAGGGGAATCAAAAATAAAATAAATTAAGAAAAATGTTTTTATTTGTTTGACAGTTAACCACGGCTGTTATATTATTGCCTTAGAAGCTAATTCGACAAACAAAGCTACACACAAAAGACTAATCTCGACAATTATATATTATAGCAATTGATGGTTGCGGAAGAATGAGCATAGCTCATACCGAAGAAGCAAGTTGCTGTGTAACCAGTACAGTAATGAAACTTTCAGGTGCCAGGGACCGTAACCGGATGCAACTCTGGAAAGTCGTAAGGCGCCAAAGGGGCAAACCCGAAAAGGGTGAATCTCTCAGGTTTAGGACAGAGCATTGGTAGAATCAATGCTCTGTTTTTTATTTATTGAAAAAAATAAAGAGTTTTAATAACAATTACTCCCTAACAAATGAATATTGTAACAAATGAAAAATGCGGGAGAATGGAATTACTCCATACCGAAGGAGAAAGTTGATATCACTGCCATGATATTAATGAAACTTTCAGGTACAAGGATCGCATTTGGATGTAACTCTGGAAAGTCGTAAGACGCCAAAGGGGCAAACCCGAAAAGGGTGAATCTCTCAGGTTAAAAGACAGAGCGCAGGCAGAAATATGCAGCGCTCTATTTTTTTTGTAAAAATCGATTAAGACTTAACAGACCCCCCGAAGGGGAACAGAATGGAGGCGAATTAGTTGCAACCTGAAGAACTGCTTATCATTACGAATAATCCGATGGTAAGTAAACTGGCTGATTATGAACACTACTGGGTAGACGGGGAATGCAAAGAGGTCATTATGCAAGCCTATAATCTTGTCGCAGCAGGACATCAACTAATTTCGCATCCCCTGGCTGGAAGTATTAAACCTAATCAGAATTCCTATAAATCAATCCTCGTTTCAAAACTGCCGGATGAAGTTGATATAGAGGTTCTAAAGCTGGTAGGGAATTGTCTTCGTAAAGCCGAGGAGTTTATGGAAAATAAGATTCATCTTGACCTTAAAGCAGCTTACTGGCAAGACCTGCAGCTTATGGACCTGGATTTGTTACTAAGTGCACTGCAGTCAATTCAAGAAGGTAGGTGATTCAATAATGGAAAATATTTATGATCTTCTCATCCTGGGCGGAGGACCCGGGGGACTGGCAGCCGGAATATACGGTGCCAGAGCCAAAATGAAAACCGGCATTATTGAGAAAGGTAAACCGGGCGGACAAGCAGCTACTACTGAAGAACTGGAAAACTACCCGGGTTTTGGAACGGGTACTACCGGTCCGGGGCTGACCAAATCCATGGCTGACCATGCCAGCGAATTTGGGGCTGAATTTATTAAAGACACCGTTGTAGCGTTGGATTTAACCGGTTCTCCCAAAAAGGTTACCTGCAAGAAGGGTGAGTACCTGGCCAAAGCCGTTATCTTTGCAATGGGTGCCGAGCCCAGAATGCTGGGAGCACCCGGCGAAGGGAAACTGCGGGGGAAAGGTGTCAGTTACTGTGCTACCTGCGATGCCGATCTGTTTACCGAACTGGATGTTATCGTGGTGGGCAGCGGTGATGCAGCAATTGAAGAAGCTCAATATCTTACCCGGTTCGCAGAAAATGTTACCATTATCGTTATTCACGAAGAAGGTAAAGTTGATGCCAATAAGGTTTCAGCTGAAAGAGCTTTTAAAGACCCGCGGCTTAAATGGAAATGGAATTCCATACTTAAATCAGTTAATGGTGATGAGCTGGTAGAATCAGTTACCCTGAAAAACATTAAAACTGGTGAAGAAGAAGAATTTACTACCGATGGCGTATTCATCTTTATTGGTACCCAGCCCAAGACCGAGCTGCTGGAAGGCATAGTTGAACTTAATCACCAGGGTTATGTCATTACCAATGACAAGATGGAAACCAATATTGAAGGGGTGTTTGCTGCCGGAGATTGCCGCGACAAATACCTGCGTCAGGTGGTAACCGCCGCGGCCGACGGAGCAATAGCTGCAGTAGCAGCCGAAAAATACGTCCATGAAACCGAACTGTGGGAAAAAGAAGTATTAAGCCCTGACCACCCCGTACTGGTAGCTTTCTATAATCCTACCGATATGGCTGGAACTGAGAAAATAGGTATTATTGATAAATTTGTATATGAGAATGAAAAGCTATCCCTGGTAAAAGTTGATGCTACCAGAAATGAGCTGGTTAAAAAACGCTACCAGGTTGATAACAGTAAATTGCCTCTCGTTTATTTATTCAAAAACGGTGAAATTAAAGCTTCCCTTAAAAATATAAGCACAGAAAATCTCAAGAAAATAGTCGAATAATAAAAAGGAGTTGAATGCTGTGATCGCAGTAAACAAGGAGAACTTTGAAGAGGAAGTACTAAAGGCTGAGGGCATTGTCATGGTTGACTGGTGGGGACCCAAATGCGAACGCTGTTTGGAGCTGATGCCATCGGTTGAAGAACTGGCTGAAAAATACCAGGGTCAAATGAAATTCTGCTCTGTAGACACATCCGGCAGCCGCCGCTTGGCTATCTCCCAGAAGGTTCTGGGTTTACCGGCTATCCTATTCTATAAAGCCGGAGAGAAGATAGACGAAATTTCCGGGCAGGAAATTGCTCCGGAAGATATTGAAGCTAAAATCAAACAACATTCAAAGTAAACAAATTTAAAGATTGGAGGGACATCAATGCGCTTAGAGTTGGGTTACATTTTTGTAAAAGATGTTAAATTCGGTGAAAAAACCGAACTCAAAGACGGAATCGTCTATGTTAATAAGGCTGAATTGCTGGAAACCATAGCTGACGAACGTCTGGCCAAATTGGATCTGGATATCGTACATCCAGGAGAATCAGTAAGAATATGCCCGGTTAAGGACGTTCTGGAACCCAGAGTAAAGGTATCCGGAGAGGGCAACGTATTCCCCGGATTCTTTGATGATGCCAAATCCGTAGGTGAAGGCAGAACCCATGTTTTAAAAGGCATGGGCGTTATGACCGTAGGTAAAGTCGTTGGTTTCCAGGAAGGTATCGTAGATATGACCGGTCCTGGAGCTGACTATACTCCTTTTTCACAGTTAATTAATCTGGTTATCCTGGCTGACAAGATTGATGGTTTACAGCAACATGAACATGAAGCTGCTATTCGTATGGTTGGTCTTAAAGCTACCCGTTACATCGCTGAAGTTGCCCGCGATGCCCAGCCGAATGAAGTAAAAGTTTATGAAACCAAACCCTTGCAAGAACAACTTTTAGAATACCCCGAACTCCCCAAAGTAGCTTATTTATATGCTCTGCAGACGCAAGGGCTTATGCATGACAGCTATCTTTATGCAGTAGACGCTAAAAAAATACTGCCGACCATTATCTATCCTACCGAGGTTATGGATGGCGCTATCGTAAGCGGTAACTGCGTATCGGCCTGCGACAAGAATACCACATATCATCACCAAAACAGCCCGGTTATCTATGATCTTTATGAACATCATGGTAAAGACCTCAATTTCGTAGGCGTAGTCATAAGCAATGAAAACGTTACCCTGCTGGACAAAGAACGCAGCTCCAACTATGCAGCTAAATTAGTTAAATCAATGGGTGTTGATGGACTTATCATCAGCGAAGAAGGTTTCGGAAATCCCGATGCCGACCTGATTATGAACTGTAAAAAGAATGAAGCCAACGGAATCAAAACCGTACTCATTACTGACGAATATGCCGGCAGAGACGGTGCTTCCCAGTCCCTGGCAGACGGAAATGTACTGGCTAATGCAGTAGTTACCGGCGGAAATGCCAATGCAGTTATTACCCTGCCCAAATTAGACAAAGTGATCGGTTATGTTGATGCAGTCAACATTATCGCCGGCGGATTTGATGGCGCCCTGGCAGCTGATGGCTCAATCACCGTTGAGATTCAGGCCATTACCGGTGCTACCAACGAGTTAGGCTTCAACAAAATGGGTGGAACAGGAATCTAATTCATTAAACCGCGGCTATTATTAAAGTCATTATAAAAACACAGTTTGCCTGCGCTGCGGGGCAAATATCAGTTTAACCCAGTTGAAAAGACAACAACCAGGCAATGGAGTATTTTAATGAAAGGATGTTTTGAGAATGGATAAAAGTTTTTTTGCCAACAAAAAAATCTGTGCGCTGGGCGATAGAGACGGAATCCCAGGTCCTGCTATAGCAGAATGTATGAAAACCATAGGCGGAGAAGTACTGTTCACCAGTACCGAATGCTTCGTTTGAACTGCAGCCGGGGCCATGGACATGGCCAATCAAGCACGTATTAAAGAAACCGCTGAAAAATACGGAGCAGAAAACGTAGTCGTAATTCTTGGTGGCGGAGAGGCTGAATCAGCAGGTTTAACCGCCGAAACAGTTATCAGTGGAGACCCCACTTATGCTGGACCTCTTACCAATGTTGCCCTGGGATTGGATGTTTACCATCTCTTTGAACTTAAAGACCTCATTGATGAATCCGTTTACGATGAGCAGGTCAGCATGATGGAAATGGTTTTAAATGTAGATGAAATAGTAACTGAAATGGAAAACATCCGTAAAGATTGTGGCAAATAACTGAAAAAGGAGTGGAAATAATGGCCGGAATTCGTGTTGTTCATTATATAAACCAGTTCTTTGCCGGTATTGGTGGAGAAGAAAAGGCTGACACCAAACC
>JAAYCZ010000386.1 GCA_012729495.1 Syntrophomonadaceae bacterium
ATCACCCCCGAACAGCTTCAGCGGGCGGTCGATGAACTGAACAGCCGGCCAAGGAAGACCCTGAACCACCGAACCCCCGCCGAAGTCTTCCTCCAGGCCCGTGTTGCGTTTCGGGTTTGAACCCGCCAACTGGGGGTTTGCGGCGAGGGCCTCCTCCCAGCGCTCCTGGAAGTAGATGCCATAGCCCTCGGGGCGCTCGACGGTCTTCCCCAGCCACGGCACCTCGGTGGGCACGGGCAGGTCCTGGTCGTTCAGTTCCGGCTGGCCGTGGGCGCGGGTCCACGATTTCCCCGTCAGGCTGGACGGGTGCTGGGCCGGCGTGACGGCGGCCTCCTCCGGCTGGCCGTTGTGGCGCGAGACCAGGTCGGCGGGGTTCATGTCGCGCACCCGCTGGTCGCCCATTTCATAGCCGAAACTCCAGCGGTCCTCCGTGCCGATGAACCGCTTGCCCGCCCACTCGTAGTAGCCCCACCACATGTCGCGCAGGGTGAAGAAGGCCTTCACCTCCTTCGTGTAGTCCTTGTAAGACTCCTCGCAGTAGTCTGGGTCGTTGTAATGGGGGTGGTTCGGGTCGGTCTTCGCCGCCGGGTCATAGTTGGGATTCGGGTGGTTCGGCACCTGGCCGTTTGCGTCCACGAAGGGGTTGGCGTTGTACAGGAGCAGGGGCTTGCCGTCCCAGTAGAACCACAGGTCCTTGTACTTCTCCGCCTTGTACACCTTCTCGTAGAGGTCCTGCACCACCGTGATGGAGGGGCCGTTGAAGGACCAGAAGCAGAACTGGGGCACCTTGTTCCCCTCGGCTTTCATCTTCTGCATGGTGGGGAAGAGCACGTCCCACTCCTCCCAGTAGCGCACGGCGTTCGTCACGTCCATCACCAGCACGTCCACCCCGGCGTCGGCCAGCATGGACATGTCCTTCCGGATGACCCACTCATCGCGGCTGAGGAAGTAGCCCATCTCCGGCTCTCCCCAGTGGTACGAGCCCTCGGTCCACAGCGGGTGCTTGCCGTCCAGCCGGGCCGACGGGTCCTGCGCCAGAATCTTTGACACGTCCGCGGAGTAGGGGGACGTCATCTTCGACAGCCCGTCGGTGTGCCAGGTGATGTAGAAGATGCCCACCACGCGCCGCTGGTCCGTTTTCACCGGGCCGACCTGCGCGTGGTCCGGCATGGTCCGCCCGAGGGCGTCCGTGGCCGCCCAGGTGTCGGAAAACAGGTCGCGGAAGGCGGGGGCCTCCTGCGCGAAGAGGGGGGCGCACAGCGCGAGCAGAACGGCGGCAAGGGCGGGGCGGGGGTTCATGGCGGACTCCTGGGTTCGGGTTGCGCCCGGGGGCGTTCCGCCGATTATACGCAAAAAACGGGGACATATCGTTCTTGATCACCGGACACCTGTCAGCGGGACGGTCCTTTCGTGAAGGAAGAGGGCGCGGCAAGCGGCGCCCCTACGGGCGTGGGCTTGGGTCATGCGTGCGAACCTTCGGTCCTTCTCCCGTAGGGGCGCTGCTTGCCGCGCCCGTCTTCGTCTGCGGGAAGGTCGTTGCGTCCTCCCGTAGGGGCGCTGCTTGCCGCGCCCGTCTTCGTCTGCGGGAAGGTCGTTGCGTCCTCCCGTAGGGGCGCTGCTTGCCGCGCCCGTCTTCGTCTGCGGGAAGG
>JAAYCZ010000226.1 GCA_012729495.1 Syntrophomonadaceae bacterium
AAAATGAAAAGAAAAACTCTGAGCCTTTTACTTTGCCTGGCCCTGTTGCTGACCATGATGCCGTTTTCCGCTGCCGTTGTGCTGGCTGACACGGTGGAAAACCAAACTACCATAGAAACCACAACAGATACCTCAACCGTAAATAATGAGCCTGATTCGGCCAACCCCGGGGATCCCGTGACAAGCAATACGGCTGATGAAGCATCACCAGCTGAGACCAATTTGCCCAATGCAGCAGAACCGGTGCTGGCCTATGTGCCGCTGGATAATCGGCCGGTCAATGTCGACCGAGTGATTTATGAAGCCGAGGCGGCGGGTTTTAAAGTGGTCATACCGGAGGAAGATTTATATGCCACCCGTCTGGACGGACAACCGCTCAACACCAATGAAACCCCATACGGAGATAGCCGGAAATTATTGGATTGGATCCTGGCCATGGACGAGAGTACCGATTGTTTTGTGATTTCCCTTGATCAGCTGCTCTCCGGCGGGCTGGTAAATTCCCGGGTCATTAATAGCTCCGACTATACCGATGAATATAAAATGATCGAGCAGATTATCGAACTGGCCAGGAACAACCATGTCTACATCATTGACACCGTGGCTCGCCTGGCGACCTGTACGGTAGGTTATAAAGGCGCATCTTTGGATACCTATAATTATCTGCGCCAATACAATGCCACCCCCAGAAAACTACTGCCCGAGGAACGCCTGACCGTAAAAAACATTGTCGATGGCTATAGATATAATGAGAACGGCTCCTTGATCACCACCAAATCGTCTTATACCAATTTAGTCAAGGACTCGCAGCGTGCACGCGAACGGAAGCTGCACCTGATCGATTACCTTTTAGCTAAGGATGATAGCGGGGGAATAAAATACTTTATCGGCATCGATGATTCCAACTCCCAAAATACCGTCCAGACCAACGAGGTTAACTATATCAAAAAAAATATGGGCGGGCGGGGATTCATCTATTCAGGTACAGACGAACTGGGCATGATGGCGGTATTGCGCCTGATGATCGATCATTATGGATCAAATGTCAGTGCCGCCGCGATCTATTTCGGCAATACCGAGGACGCTTCCGCGGGATCGATATATGATATGGAAACTGTCAAGGAAAATATGGAAGAACACCTGAAAAGTATTGGCGTCAAGCTGACGGAGCCGGAAAAAGCAGATCTGGAAATATTGGTGCTGACGTTACCGGCCAAATCAGTTTTAAATTCCAAATATATCAGCGCCATGATCGACCGCATCAACAATAATGTCGCTCAGGGGATTCCTGCCATCGTGATCAACGCAGCCCCCAATGCCTACAGCAGCAACCTGGAATACCGGATGGTACGGGAATGCGAAATGAGCATGCTGCTTTCCTACAGCAGTTGGGGAACGGTCGGCAATGCCATCGGACTGGCCCTGGGCAACGGCATTTCACGTTATCTGTATCTGCACAGCAGAAGCAGCAGCAGCGATACCGCCGATATAGCTTTCTTAAAAGGCTTGATTTTTGCTTATGAAAAAGATATCAGCTATCTGCGCGGCGGCGGACAGACGCTGTTTAATGAATACATTACCGGAAAAGGATGGCCCGCCAGCAATTTCTATAAAAACCAGGCTCAGGTGAAAGAAGCTTATAAAGGCCTGGAGTACATTCTGAAAACTTATGATTATAATGTTACCGTCAATGATATCCTCAACAACCTGACGGACTGCAGATATTTAAAAGGATTGGGCGGAGAGTGCGGTATTATCGGCAACATAAATCTAACCAATTACACGGCCCCCTTTTTCAGAAGCAATGAAATAAGATTTGATATCAATGTGCAGATCGGTGATGCTACCATAAACCATTTCAATAATGCCATGACCATCAGCATGCCCTATACCCCTCCCGCAGGTCAATGGATATATTCCTTGAACCTGTATGGTCGGGACCGGATCGGCAAACTGCACAAGATACCCTGTATCTATGACAAGTCCGCCGGCCAGGTGAAATTCAGCGCCAACCACCAGTATGCAAGTCTGTTCATAGATACGTTGAGTATGGACGTCGAGCGAGCCTATTCGCTGTTTACGGATACAGACAAGTCGGCATGGTATTTTGATTACTTGCTGTATGTCTATGAAAAAGGACTGATGAAGGGCGTTGGCAGCAACACTTTCCAGCCCCACACCCCGATGACCCGTGCCATGCTGGTCACTACCCTTTACAAGATGGCGGGGACACCGGCAGCAGCGAGTGCCGTCAGCTTTTCCGACCTCGCGGCTGAAAGTTGGTACAAACCGGCGGTGGATTGGGCCGCAGCCAACAAAATCGTGTCGGGCTATGCCGATGGAACCTTTGGCCCCGATGATCCCGTCACCCGCGAACAATTGGCCGTCCTGTTGTGGAGATACGCCAACTACGCCGGTCTGAAGATTACCGCCGGCGGTTATCCGGGCCTATCCGCGTTTAACGATGCTTATTCAGTAAATGAAGGTATGCGGATTGGCTTTGATTGGGTTTGCAGCAACGGCATTATTACCGGAACTGTCAACAATGGAACCACGCTGCTCATGCCCCATGCCCCGGCAACCCGGGCAGAAGCAGCAGCCGTACTCAAACGCTTTGTGGAAATGGGCATATCACTACCGGCTAACCCATCTCAGAATCAATAGAATCTGCCATCTGTTGTTGTTAATAAAATCAAGCAAACAAAATACCGAAGGTGTATGGCCTTCGGTATTTTTGCGATGTATTTAATTTATGGTTAATGACCTGGCTGTGTGGATTTACCGGTTATCGGGACACAAAATTGCTTCTATCTATACCTGAAAATAAACAAATCCCTATAATTATCACCTATTTCAAATTATAACCATAATATGCAGGGAGAAGAATATTTTATAAAAAGGGAGAGGTGATAAAATGACTGATGCAATTGTCCGCGGAGAGATCGACGGAATAAACCAGGCGGAGTTCCGGGCCACTTTAACCTGCTTCAATTTAAGGCCTACAGGATCGATCCGGGGTGAAATTGAAATCGATTCAAGACCCAGAGATATAGAGTTTTCCTTTAGATCTGCCAATCCGACCCGCATTATCGTCAGAAGGTTCGGCAGAACCCGTTATGTCTATGCGGCTTTTAGTCGGGTAACGTTAAGAAACCGTCGTACGGGATTTACCATCAGAAATGCCAGAATCGTTCTGACCGCCCGTAAGCTTGCCAATGGACGACGCCAGGCGACTTTGCTGATCTGCCGCCCGGGAAGGACCACTTTGCGAGCGTCGGGGGCTCTGGAGGATGGCAGGGTCTTTGTCGCCAGAAATGTTTCCTGTGGGTTGCGGCTGCGGTCATAATTGCTCAATAAAAACGCCGAAGGCTCAGCCTTCGGCGTTTTAATTTTGGGTGAAAACAAAATGCTTCTTAATCTTTCAGCTGCCGATAGCCCGATGGCCAGGCTGAAAAACTGGAAAATAATATCATTGCCCAACCGCACAAAAGTGATATCATAATAATATAACAACAATATGACAGGAGGCAAAAATATGGTTGAAAAACAGGTCTGGAAGATGAATGGATTCTTAGCGCTCTTAATTGCCTTGATCAGTCTCTTGGCTGCAGGTTATGCATTTTTTCAGGTGCAAATTGCAGTTGGTGTGCTGATGGTAATCATTTTCTGTGTACTTATATCCAGTATCATGGTAGTACAACCCAACGAAGCCAAAGCGATCACTTTTTTTGGCAGCTACGTAGGCTCGATTCGGGAAAGCGGTATGTGGATGACAATTCCTTTTACTGCCAAACCCAAAGTCTCCTTACGGGTGCGCAATTTTAACAGCAAAATGCTGAAGGTTAACGACATTGAGGGTAATCCGATTGAAATCGCTGCGGTGGTGGTTTTCAAAGTAATTGATTCTGCCAAGGCCCTGTTTGAAGTAAATGATTATGAAGAATTTGTTGAAATTCAGAGTGAAACCGCTCTGCGCCATGTGGCCAATAAATATCCTTATGATCAGTTTGACGAAGACGGTTATTCGCTGCGCGGCAATGCTGACCAGATAGCCAAAGAACTGGCCGAAGAGATTCAGGAAAGATTAAAGTCGGCCGGCGTAGAAGTCATCGAAGCGCGATTAACCCATCTGGCTTATGCAACTGAAATAGCCAGCGCCATGCTGCAGCGTCAGCAGGCTACCGCGATTATTGCTGCCCGGCAGAAGATCGTGGAAGGGGCAGTAGGGATGGTACAGATGGCCCTGGATAGATTGGAAAAAGAAAATATTGTTAATCTCGATGATGAACGTAAAGCGGTCATGATCAACAATCTTATGGTAGCAATTGTTTCCGACCGTGCGGCGTCACCAGTTATAAACACCGGCACCCTGTACTAGGTGGTGGGAGGAATGTCCGCCAAGAAAAACTTCTTGTTAAGGATCAACCCCAGACTGTTTGAAGTCTATGAATCATGGGCGGCCGACGAATTTCGCAGTATCAATTCTCATTTGGAGTTTATTTTGCGTGATGCGGCAGTACGTGCCGGACGTTGGCCGAAAGGGCAGGTGGATAACAGCGGGGGCGATATTGAAAATAAAAAAGATGAAATATCGCTAGATTAAGCACAATCAAATCACGGGATTTTGGCACCTTTATCCTTTTGAATCCGCAATATATCAAAGCGGTTTTGGACAGATGTTGATTATGTAAAAGTTACTATTATTTTTATTAGTTGAGAGTTTTGCATAATTCAAAAAATCATGTAATATGTCATTCTGAGCGCTAGCGAAGCTACCTTAATTGTGACCGTCAGGTCATATATGTAGTCCTCGTAGGGGGAATCTCGCAAATGCCGTAGATCC
>JAAYCZ010000227.1 GCA_012729495.1 Syntrophomonadaceae bacterium
ACCCAGCCCACCCTGACCTACAACCGCATCGGCCGCCACATGTCGCGTATGGTCAAAACCAGGATCACTTCGGTATTGTCACCCTGGCTGGCCAATGTAGAGGTAGGAGACGTCCATCAGATCGCCGTCTCCCACGGAGAAGGCCGCTTTGTGGCCAGTGAGAAGGATATGCAGCGGATGATTGCCAATGGCCAAATCGCCACCCAGTATGTCAATGACGAGGGGCAGCCCTCTTATGATATCCGCTATAACCCCAACGGCTCAGACTATGCAGTCGAGGCTATCACCAGTCCCGACGGCCGGGTATTGGGAAAAATGGGACACTCGGAAAGAATCGGCACCCATCTTTATCTCAACATCCCCCTGGAAAAAGACCAGCATCTGTTCGAGGGCGGCGTCAATTACTTTAAGTAAGAAAAGAGGCTACCCCCTTAACCACTTTAGGTTTAGGGATAGCCTAAAGGTGACGAGCAACGCTTGTAAAAAGCCCGTGATTGAGGCGTACATATGGTACGCCGACTTAACGGGATTTTTGTATAACGCGGCTATTCATCTTTTTTGAAGCTCTGAGCACTTACCTTTCAGGCAAGTGCTTTATTCGCATCAACCTTGTTAAGTAATAGGTCTTTAATACTCTTTTCCCTTCAGCCCATATTTACTGATTTTTCGTATGAGTGTAGATTGGCTGACACATAGTATCTCTGATGCTTCACGATAATTCTTGGTTTCACACAGTATTTTTCTTATATATTCTTTTTCCAATTTTTCATTGGCTTCCTTTAAAGACATCATTTCATCATTGAAGCTGCTGTTTTCTTCAATTAAATAATGAGGAATGTCCGACAAACCTATTTCATCCCGGTCAGAAACGATCGCCATTCTTTCAACCACGTTTCTTAATTCACGGACATTGCCCGGCCAATCATACTGGTTTAACCAGAATATAATATCCTGATTGAAGTATTTATTGGTATTGTATTTTTTGTTAAATTCATCGATAAAATCTTCGGCCAGCAAAAGTATGTCTTCCCAGCGTTCCCGCAGCGGCGGTATATCGATGGGAACCACACACATTCTGTAATATAAGTCTTCACGGAATTTCTTTTCTCTGACCAGTTCACGAATATCATGGTTGGTAGCAGCGATTACCCTGGCTTTTAATTGAATCGGAGAATTTCCTCCCAGTCGCCAGAACTCACCTTCCTGCATAACCTGCAAAAGCTTCGCTTGCAATATAGGGCTAAGTTCAGTGATTTCGTCCAGAAAAATCGTTCCGTCTTTGGCCAGCTCCATCATACCAAGTTTTCTTTGCCGCGTAGCACCGGTGAAGGCACCCTGTTCATAACCAAAAACCTCGGATTCAAACAAATTGTCGGGGATAGCGGCACAGTTTATCTGAATAAAAGGCTCGTTTTTTCGTGCGCCGATACTATGAATATATTGCGCCAGCAAACTTTTGCCCACTCCCGTTTCTCCAGTTAAAAAAACAGGACTCTCAACATTGGCTACCTTATGCGCAATCTTGATTACCTGTCGCATGCTGTCACTTTGAGAAATATACTTCATATCGCTGTCATCATATTGAGAGTAATTCGAAAATATTTCAGCTAAATTCGATAAATCAACTTTTGACTCGAGGTTAAATCTACTTAATTTATCATTGGAGGTAAAAAGGACACGATTGACTTTTTCGCCTCGTTTAAAAATAGGATAGCCGATAACGATAAATGTATGTTCATTTCCCCTGACAGACATCTCAAATTTAACCGCCTGACCGGAAACAATACGCTCAAAAATAGCTTCCCATTCACTTCTGTTGGGTTTTGTAATAATGCCGCATTCAGCCAGATCAAACATATATCTGCCATATATATCTTCATATGCATTCGCACTGCGAAGAGCGCTGGAACTATTCAGGAGTATGATTTTACTGGAAACACTGGTGACAACAATTCCATCCTTAATTAAATTAAGGAATGAATTTAAGCCGGGAGCGTAATGCGAATCTTTTTTTAAATATTCTGCGTTCACAATAAATTCATCACCCTTCATATTTGACTATATAGAATGCAACTAGTATGCCAAATTTATAATATGAAACAAATACTTTCTAAATGTTGTTAAATCGGACAAAGATTAGCCTAGCAAAAAACACACTTTTTTAATAGGAAACCAATTTGTAACAAAACCGTCACATTAATGACCGTAAATTCATCTTCGTGTGGCACACTTTGAGAACTGCATCCTTGCCAGAATCCTCTCATGGCAATTTTTGATAATGAGTTCGCATTTAATGAATGAACGGAGCGCATTAAGCGGGTAACACTACTAAATAATTATAATACAAATGTTTATCAAACAGATTTATTTGTCGAAATTACTCTTAATTTTCTATTAACACAATTTCATAATTAAGATTTAACTAGCGTAATATATTTCGGTTTATCGCCTGCAGGAGTGCCGCTTTCCACGGGTTGCTTTTCTTCAGTTATTTCATCAGAGCCTAAAAGCTTCAACGGCACCAGGAAGAAATGACTGTTGGGAAAACAACTTAAACAACGGTCACTCTTCTGCGCTCCCGGGCCATAAAGCAAATTTTTTTGCGTTTGAATACAAAAACCTCTGAATGTATAGTCCTTCAAGGCCGGCTTGATATTGCAGATATCCTCTAATTCTTCTTCCGTGTAAAGTTTGAATTTATAATTATGTATCACCTGCATAAATATCTCCCCTTCTGCATGCAGTCATAATTATCAATAATGCTAACGACAATAACAGCAATTATCATGCCAGTAATGGAAAATCAGCGGAATAATGAATCACACCAAGATTAACGCCAAGGAACTTATAAGCATATTGTCCAATTTCATACTTTTTCATAAAAATAGTTGTCAAAAATGACAGTTTGCCTTTCATTTTTGACAACTATTTTTTGCGCGTTTATTACTTCATGTATTTTTCCCGTATTAACTCGCTATTCAATTATCAGTCCATCTGCAATATCGACATTATTTTCGTCAATAATTTTATTTTTTGACACCATTTTTGGATTATTCATTTCCATTTATAGCCATCTCTCGTTTTGATTTTTCATTTCTATTCTGTCTGAATATTCCAAAGTAATTTCATTAAAGTCCACCAATCTTGCGTTTGCGATGATTCGCATCCGCATTTTTAGCCAGATTGTTAACAATGGCACAATAGTTGCAAAATTTAAGTTCAGTTAGAAATCGGATGCTGATTGCGAATGTGGGTAATATGTTTCAGTGAATTGGAGGTATGATCACGCCTTCAAATCTGAACAAATTGCTTTTGTAAGATTACCCCACCCGGATAGATTATTCGCAAAGTTACAAGGAAATCTCAAATAGACAAAGGAGGGATGCTTGCCTTTAGTATTTGAGTGATTGTTAAGTATCAAACTTTAAAAATATTTGATAGAGGAGGAAAAAGAATGAGAAATGTAGCAGTAATCGGTTGTGGTCACTCAAAGTTTTGCTTTAATTCACCATTAACATCGGTTGAGCTTATGTCCGAAGTAGCTTTCGATGCCATGAATGAAGCAGGTATTAAACCAAAAGATATCCAGGCCACATACATTGGCAACGTACTGGGGGATTTTGAAGAAGGACAAGGTATGGTGCAATCTTTCTTCGCCAACGACATCGGTGCTTTTAATGTAGCTTCCTCACGTTTTGAGGGTGCTTGCGCATCCGGCAGTATGGCAATCAGAGACGCCTATATGTGGGTTGCATCCGGATATTATGATATTGTTCTAGCCGGTGGTGTAGAAAGAGCAACTGCTTTTAGCAGTGCGCTGGGAACACGTACATTTGCCATGTTTGGTGATGGCCATTATGAATTCCCGTCCGGTTTTACTTTCCCGTCAGTTTTTGCTCTTTTGGCACATCTTTATTCCGACAAGTATGGCATTCCGCTTCCTCAATTAAAAGAACAAATGGCAGCGGTTTCTGTTCAGGCTCATAAATGGGGTATGAAAAACCCGAAAGCTCAGTTCCATAAAGAAATATCCTCAGAAGACGTATTAAAGAGCTTCATGGTTGCTTCACCTATTCAACTGCATGATGCTTGCCCGTTTACTGACGGTGCAGCTTGCGTCATTATTGCATCCGAAGATGCAGTTAAAAAATTAGGCATTAAAAAACCGGTATGGTTCAAAGGCATCGGCCAGGCTTCTTCAGGCAAACTGAGTTCTCAGTATAAATTCTTACCGAGACTTAGAGCCAGAGAATTAGCCAGCCAGCAGTCTTACAGCATGTCTGGACTGACCCCGAAGGATATCGATGTTTGCGAACTGCATGACTGCTTCAGTATTGCTTCAATAATCGCTGCAGAGGGTCTGGGTTTCTTTGATTATGGTACTGCGGGTGAAGCTTGGGTTAAAGGTGATTGTGATATGGGCGGCAAGATTCCGATCAACCTTTCCGGCGGATTAAAATCCAAAGGACATCCGATCGGAGCTACCGGCGGATCACAGTGCGTCGAAATTACCCGTCAGTTAAGAGGCGAAATGGTTTCTGAAGATAGACAAGTTGCGGGTGCAAAAATTGGAATGATGGATACCCTTGGTGGAGACGGCGTTCTGGTTAACATGATCTTTTCAAATGAAAAATAGGAAGGAGGGTATATTAAATGGAATATAAACTGACTTGGCAAGAATACAACAAGGCACTCAAGAAAGATAAATTAATGGGGTTAAAATGCAACGATTGCGGCACCTATACATGCCCCCCGACTATGGCATGTTGCAGTTGCGCCAGCACCAACCATGAAATCGTAGAAATGAGCGGGAAAGGTAAAATTGTTACATTTACGGTTGTAAATATTGCACCCGAGGGCCGTGAAAACGAAGTCCCCTATACCATTGCTATGGTAGAACTGGATGAAGGTCCTTGGATCATGGGCAACCTGGTAGACATGGATCCCAGAAATGTAACCATGGACGTAATTGGTAAGAAAGTAAAAATCCATGGCCGGGTATTCCCGGGCGATCATTATTCAGAAGCTGGCGGAATGGCCAGACCAGCATTCTATTTTGATAAATAAATAAGCAGATCACAACCTCAAGACAAGTCTTGAGGTTGTGATGATTAAGACATATAAGATAGGAGAGAGATTATGGCCACAAGCAATGAATATCAAAAGAAACTGATATCTCTCGAAGCCGCAGCCAAGTTGATTCAAAACGGAGATGTAGTAGCAACTCCTTTGGCCTGCGGTGGTATGTCAGTTGACATGTATGACGCAATCCTGGACAGATATGAAGAACTGCAGGATGTAAAAATTCTGGATACGGTTCAGGTTCGGCCGTGCAGATTATATGATCCTGAATTTATGAGCAAGCTCGAAGGACATATCAACTATATGCCCGGTTTTGGTATCGCTACCATGCGGAAAATGGGTTCCACCAAAGCTGGCGATTTCTTCCCCATGATGGCTTCCGATCTTCATGAAAAGATCGGGCATAGAGCGGATGTCTATGTAGCCATGGTGACTCCTCCCGATAAAAATGGTTATATCAATCTGGGCCTGACCAATTTCTATACCATGGAAGGAATTCGTCTGGGTCATAAACTTGGTAACCTGCGGGTATGCATAGGTGAAGTGAATGAGCAAATGCCGGTTGTGTTCGGCGACAACTATATGCATATTTCGGAGTTCGATTATTTTGTAGAGAATTCAACTCCTATTCCGACTTTTGGTCGTGGAGACCCAACCGAACGTGACAAGACCATTGCCAATTATGTTCTGGATTTAATCAACGACGGTGACACCATTCAAATGGGCATTGGCGGTATTCCGGAAGCTGTTGTGGCAGGTTTGGACGGAAAGAAAGATCTGGGTGTTCTGACTGAAATGTTCCCCGGTGGATTGCCGGAACTGGTGGAAAAGGGAATCGTAACAAATAGAAAAAAACCATTCCATACTGGCGTAACATTAGCCACTTTCGGAATGGGCGATCAAGGTATGTATGATTATTTAAATCAAAATCATGCCTGCGAATTATATCCGGCCTCCTATACCAATGATCCCAGATTTGTTGCCCAGCATCCCAATATGGTTTGCTTAAACATGGCTTTGATGGCAGATTTCAGCGGTCAGATCAATGCCGAAGGTTTATCTCATAATCAGATCAGCGGAACCGGCGGACAGTTGGATTTTGCACTGGGTGCATTCTGGTCCAAAGGCGGCAAAGGAATTACGCTGATCAGTGCTGCCAGACAGATGCCCAATGGTGAACTCGTATCATCTATCGTACCCGAATTACCAGCCGGATCTCCGGTCACAGTACCCAGAACGATTGTTGACTATGTCATCACCGAATACGGTATTGCTCATCTGAGATGGAAATCCCGGAGGGAAAGAGCTGCTGAATTGATTTCTATAGCTCATCCTGATCTGCGCGGAGAACTTCGTGCAAGCTTAAAGAAGAACTTCTATCCCAAATGGGCCCAGGATTAATATTTGAAAATCACACAAAATCCGCCTTTTCGAATAGATTGATCTGTGTGAGAAAAGGATTAATGAATTTTATCTTATTAAAGTGTTTTCATAAAATTTTATAAATATAAGAAAGAGGTGCAAATCATGGAACGTTTATTGCCTTATTCAAGTGAACACAAAATGTTTAGAGAAGCTTTCAGCAAATTTGTAGCCAAAGAAATGGTGCCCAACTATGAAAAATGGGACGAAAATTGCATCGTTGATCGTGAGATATTTAAAAAATTAGGCGATAACGGTTACCTTTGTACATGGGCCGATGAAAAATATGGCGGAGCGGGCGGAGATTTTCTCTATTCAGTGATTGTTGCTGAAGAAATGGCCAAAGCCGGCGTAAAAGGATGTTTTTCCTGGCTACACAGTGATATCGTAGGACCATATCTGAATTCTTTTGCTACCGAAGAACAAAAAGATAAATATCTGCCTGGCTGCGTAGCCGGTGATACCATCCTGGCAGTTGCCATGACCGAACCTGGAGCAGGTTCTGATGTTGCATCCATGAGAATGACTGCCGTTAGAGATGGTGACGAATATATACTCAATGGCTCCAAGACTTTTATCTCCAATGGTATTTTAGCCGACTTGGTAGTTGTAGCAGCAAAAACTGATCCAAAAGCTGGTAGTAACGGAGTTACCCTGTTTTTGATTGAAAGAGATACGCCCGGTTTTGGTCGCAGTAAACAGATTCCTAAAGTAGGTTTGCATGCTCAGGATACTGCTGAACTATTCTTTGAGGATTGCCGTATACCTGCCAGCCAGGTTCTGGGTGGAGAAAAAATGGTTAACCAGGGCTTTAAATGCCTGATGCAAAAGCTGCAGCAGGAAAGATTAATGGTTGCCATCACCGCACAGGGAGCTTCAGAGAGAATGCTTGATTTAACTATTGATTATATAAATGAGCGAAAACAATTTGGACAGGCTATTTCAAAATTCCAGAATACTGCTTTCACCATTGCAGAAATAGCTACTGACATTCAGATGGGCAGAACCTTCATTGACGCACTGGTACTGCAGCATATGAAGGGTGCCAACGTTGTTAAAGAAGTGAGCATGGCTAAATACTGGTTATGCGAAATGGAAAACAGAGTTGCGGCCAAATGCTTGCAGATGTTCGGCGGATATGGATTCTGCAAAGAATACGAAATCTCTAGGCTGTGGACTGATGCCCGAATTCAGACGATCTATGCAGGTACCTCTGAAGTTATGAAATTAATCATCAGCCGCGACATTCTGGGTCGGTAATTTTATCGTCCTTTATTCCTGTTAGTTGCACAAAATTCATACTTTCGAGAGGAAGGAGGAATATCAATGGAAGACGTATTATTCTCAAACGTAATTCTTCGCAAAGAGGGGCCCGTTGCCACTCTTATAGTTAATCGTCCCAAAGCATTGAATGCCCTCAACTGGGAGACCACTGAGGATATTACAGCTGCGATTGAAAATGCCCGCGATGACGAAAACATCCTGGTAATCATCATAACCGGAGCTGGTGACAAAGCTTTCGTGGCCGGTGGTGATATCGCCTATATGCAAAAACTGACTGCTCTCGAAGGACGTAAATTCGGACAGTTGGGGCATAAAATGTGTCGCACGATAGAAACCACAGAAAAACCGGTAATCGCTGCTATCAATGGCTTCTGCCTGGGCGGCGGCTGCGAACTGGCGATGGCATGCGATTTTAGAATTTGTACGGATAAGAGTAAATTTGGACAGCCTGAAGTAGGCTTAGGACTTACTGCCGGTTTTGGCGGAACCCAGCGCTTGCCACGTCTGGTCGGAAAAGGCATGGCTTTACAGATCCTTTACACCGGAGATAATTTCGATGCACAGGAAGCATTAAGGATCGGGCTCGTTAATAAAGTAGTCAGCCCGGATAAATTAATGGATGAGGTGACGGCAATTGCCAACACCATCGCATCCAAAGGACCAAGAGCAGTTAATCTGACCAAGGCAGCTGTGAATGCAGGAATGGAAACGGATATTGACCGGTCCTTGGCAATTGAGGCAGATATTTTTGGTATTTGCTTTGCAACGGTTGATCAAAAAGAAGGTATGACTGCTTTCCTGGAAAAACGCAAACCGAATTTTTCAGGAAAATAATCAATGTTTATGAATAATCTTTAGTCGGACGGTAGGCTACTGATTATTCATTGATAATGGCCACTGCCTCTTCACTTTTAGTGCGACAAATCCTATTCATATTTATATGATAGTGAGGCAAATGAACAATTACTGCTGCAGGAGTTGGCGGGCTCCTGCAGCAGTAAACGTGGCCTATGAACATTTAACAAAGCTAATGTTACAAAATTTAATACAAATTATCCTAATAAAATTAAAAGGAGGCATTATCATGGATCTTAAAGGAAAAACAGCTGTCATCACCGGTGGCGCTTCTGGTCTGGGCGAAGCAACTGCTCGTCGTTTTGTTAAAGCCGGTGCCAACGTTGTATTGGTTGATATCCAGGATGAAAAAGGTCTGGCTCTGGTAGCAGAATTAGGCGATAAAGCTATGTATGTCAAGACCGATATAACCAAGACCGAAGATATTGAAGTTTGCATCAATGCTACAATGGAAAAATTCGGCGCCATCCACATTCTGGTCAACAATGCCGGAATGAGCGCAGGAGAGAAAACGATCGGTAAAAAAGGCCCTTACAACATGGATAACTTTAAAAGAGTCGTTAATCTGAACCTAATCGCTGCATTCGATGTCCTCAGCAAATGTGCATGGGAAATGGCCAAAAATACTCCCAATGAAGACGGTGAAAAAGGTGTTATCGTTAATACCGGTTCTGTAGCAGCATTTGACGCTCAGGTTGGTCAGGCTGCCTATGGAGCAACCAAGGCTGCTATTGTTGGTATGACTCTGCCGGTTGCTCGTGACCTAATGGGTGAAGGAATCCGTTGCTGCACCATTTGCCCGGGCATTATGATGACCCCGATGATGGCTGCACTGCCCCAGAATGTTCAGGAATCATTAGGCAAAATGGTTCCCTTCCCCAATAGATTAGGAAAATCAGATGAATATGCCATGCTGGCTGAACAAATAGTAGTAAATCCTTATCTGAACGGTGAAACCATTCGTATGGACGGCGCGATCAGAATGGCTCCAAAATAGGCCGGTAGATTTCTACTGATTATATATATTGATATATAGTATGCCTATTGCTTTCCCCTCCCTACTTTGAATCCTCCCTTGTTAACTTCGCTCGGGAGGATTCTTTTTTGTAAAATTATTTATTGTTTAAATATAAACTCGTCTAAATTACAGAAACAAAATAAAATATATACAACCCCTTCTCATTTCACACTTGATTCCACTGCAAAAAGTGTATTATACACTATATATCGGCGTTTCAGGATAGTCGGAGACTAAAGTCTCCTCTACGAGTATACGTAACAAGGTTTTTGCAGTGGAATCACACTTAATGACATCATAACATTTAATCTTTAAATCCCACTTTTCGACATATACAAGCGCTTCACTGTATTGTGAAAAACATCCTAATTCATAACAATTGTAATATTCCGAATTTTTTATCGTTGATTCGACATCATATAAATGTTAAATGGTTTTTTCAAATATATTTCATTTATTGTCTCTTGATTGATTAAATCTGAATCATTAATTTTACTTAACTTTTTATCTCATCACCTTATCCTTTAAAATCATCGAAATTGTGTCCATTTGTACACCTTCTCCTTTATTTAATGAAGTGATTGCAGGATATTTATTTCATACTGCAGGTCCATTTATAATGAATATTTTATTTTTCATAGTGAATATATTTTAATTTAACAACTTAATATATTAATAAAATATATCGTATGATATTATTTGACATAATATGTCTATAAATCCACTATGCTCTACCCTATACTATCATGTTATAATAGTTACATAAATTAACATTATGAGGGGGGTATGGGAATGAGTACAGAATCGGTTGCATTTTGTAATTCGTGCGTAAATCAAGTAATGTTATGTATACCTGGCTCAAAGCCAGATTGTGGAGTGTTTCGGGAATTTCAATCCGAGACAGAAATGCCTCTCGAAAAGGCTAAACCAATTGAAACTGCTGCTGTTGTTACCAATACAGGAATAATGAATCGCTTACATGGTCAGATCATAGATATCGACCGAGGTCAGATTATGACCAGAATCACATTCAAAGTTGGAGACAACTTTATCAGTTCTATTATGCCGACTGAAGATTTTCTTCAATCCGGGAAAAAATTAGGCGACGCAGCCAATATTGCTATTAAGTCTTTCAACGTCAAACTTATGGTATAGCGTTAAAAAGTCATGTAAATATATTGTTTTGTCAGTAAACTGCTTAAATAGAATGGGGGTTTGAATTATGTTAAGAAAATACGGGCCGTTTAACCTGGAAAGATTTGTTGGGGACACCAACACCATGAAAGTGCATGACCTTAATAACGAAAAGAACGAATGTGGAATTGATTTCATTGATCTTGAAAGTATTAAAACCTTTGCTCGTGACCGGCTTAAAACCGCAGAAGATAACCATTTTGGCCACTGCCCTCACTGCATAAGCGCAGAATCATATGAAAAACATATCAACTATAATTAAGTAAACAGTAACGTTTAATTTTATATATTGATAAATTCAAGATAAAGCCCCGTATGATTACATGTAGAACGATCATACGGGGTTATTTTTTGCGTTAAGAATGCAATTCGTTATACTAAAATTTTTCTGCCGAAAAATAATACAAAAAGGAGCTTCCATTTCCTATACTCATAGAGAAATTGAAGCTCCTTCACCAACTCAAATGCAATATTATTCTATGCCCCTATTCCCACTCAATCATTAAACTTTATCTTGAGGTTATTCCCCTTGATTTCAGCTATTTCTATTGCTTGCATTATTCATATTATTATCTATTTTTAAGTTTGGTAAATTTTTTGTTGCCATATTGCTGCCACGTTATAAGAGCATTTATGCGCTTCTCTCTCAGGTATTCCTTATTGGTTAACATCTGTTCCACCGTCAGGTTCATCAGTACTATTCTTTTCCTCTTTTAAGGCATCCTTATCCTGATTAGGCTGATCTGTCTCCTTATCAGGCTGCTCTTCTTCACTCTCCGCCAGATGAGTCAGCCCATTTGCCAATAAGTATGGCCGCTCAACCGCAG
>JAAYCZ010000228.1 GCA_012729495.1 Syntrophomonadaceae bacterium
GTCAGCTTTACCGCAGTTAGAACCTCTCCCCAGGACACTTTGCTGCAATTTGATTTTAGCAACGGTATGGATGAGAATCTGACCGATAGCTTGAATCTGATAAGAATTTTTGAAAAAACTACCGGCAGCAGCGTAAGCTACTCCAGTTATAACTACATTAAAGAAGGCAACAAAGATACCGGAGGCAAAATTCGCCGTCTCGAACTTAATTTCGACAGTCTTAAAACTGGAACTAAATACGTAGTTGAATTAGGTGCCGGAGTTAAATCTAATAACGGCAGCACATTAGGCATCAAAAAGATTTTTGAGTTCACCACCGGCACAACGGCTGCCGGAGGACTAAAACCAGTTGAACAAGGTATTGATTCAAGCGGCGGTAAGATTAGCGGTAATGGCGCTGCGGTTGATATACCGGCAGCGTCCCTGGACAGCAAAGTTAAAGTATTTATTGAGTTATTGGCAGATACCTCCAAATTACCTCTGGCTGAAAAAAGCAAACTGATCAGCGATGTAGTAGAAATAACAACTGATAAAACTGCCAATTTCAAAAAACCGGTAATTATTACCCTGAAATTTGATAAGTCCAAAGTAGATACTAAAAAACAAAATATTGGTATTCACTACCTGGATGAAAAGGCCGGAAAATGGATAGCATTGAACAATATCAAAGTTGATCTGACCGCAGGAACGGTTAGCGGAGAGGTTAGCCACTTTACCAAGTTTGCGGTTATTGCTGTTGAGAAGTCAGAATTAAGCGATATTAAGGGACACTGGTCAGAGAAGTATATTACGGTACTGGTAGGATCCGGAGCTATAGGCGGATACCCTGATGGTACATTTAAACCTGATCGGGGGATTAGCCGGGCCGAATTTGTTACTATTTTGGTTAAAGCCTTCCAATTGCCGGCTCAAAATGGCAAGGTGTTTGATGATACTGCCAACCATTGGGGCAAGCAGTTCATAGCCACCGCAGCGGCTAACGGCGTAGTAAGCGGTTACAGCGACACTGCTTTTGGTCCTGATGATCCTATTACCCGGGAGCAAATGACGGTAATGATAGTAAAAGCGGCTGGCTTGAAGGCCGGGTCATCCCAATCGATTAGTTTTAAAGACGGAGACCAAATCTCCTCTTGGGCAGCCGAAGCAGTATCTGTATCTGCAAGCCAGAGTATTGTCAATGGTTACCCCGACAGTACCTTCCGCCCCCGGGGAACAGCTACCCGTGCGGAAGCGGTGAAGATTATCGCACAAACCCAAAAAATAGCTATATAATTCGTATCTTCAGCCCTCCGGATGATTTAATCCGGGGGGCTGATGTATCCTTACGCATGCAATACTGACACAAATTCTATTATTCGGTCTATTGTCAAGCCCAAGAAACATCATTCATGCAATGCCCGGGGATGCGAGGATGAAAATATTCATATGGATGCTTTAAGCGTAGACCGTGGCATTATAACTGATTACAGGAAGGTTGGCATTAAGATTATTGCCATCCATTTGACAGGGAAGTATATCTGGATTATAATAGCATAGCATTAGAAGATACACCCTGGCTTTGGCGTAATTTTTCTACCCGAAGCGAGGGTTTCTTTTACGATTACCCTTTAGTGAGGTGAGACTGATGGGGAAAAAAGAAGGCATCAAGCCGGTGGTGGACAACCGCAAAGCGCGGCATGATTATCATATAAAAGATGTTTATGAGGCTGGCATGGTGCTGGTAGGAACCGAGGTCAAATCTCTACGGGCCGGTAAAGCCAATCTCAAGGATGCCTACGCAGTTGTCA
>JAAYCZ010000385.1 GCA_012729495.1 Syntrophomonadaceae bacterium
CCCAAAGGGCCGAACCGCAAAAGATGCACGCCGTAACTGGCGTAGTATGGGTCCGGTCCGCATGAACCTGGGGGAGAACCCCAGAAGGCCCAGGACGCGGCGCAAGATCTATTTTCTCAGATCAATTAAATTTCTCCGGCCTTTTGCAGTTGAGACGGAACCGTCGCAGCTCTTGCCTTCGGGACTGGCGCGCAAGACTTGCGGACCTGCGGGAGGATCAGCCCGCCCGAATCTGTCAGTGAAGAATCCGAGGCCGTTAGACGAAGAACGGAGCGCTCAAATGCTCAGATGCCCGCCGTTCGGCTCGCGGCCAGCTCAGCGAGGAGGGCTTTTCCCAGGGGCGAAGGGATCTCTCGCCCCTCCTTCTCCGCCGTTTCGAGCCAGAGCTCTATGGCGATCTTCACTTCGTTCAGGGCCTCCTCTTCGGTCTCGCCGGGAGCGGAAGAGCCGGGAAGCTCGGGAACGACCGCTATGCTGCCATCATTATCGGAGCTATAGAGGATCTCAATCGCGTATTTATGCATCCGAATCTTCCTCGATCAGGTCGTATCTCACCGATATCAGGGGATCTGATTTTAAGGTGGGTCAGAACAGGTCCTTGCTCTCTTCGAGTTTGATCACTTTCAGCTTTGCCTTTTGCGGGATATAGTGTTTTAGAGCCTTATCGGTCGTCAAGAAGTAGTCCATTTCGTGGGCCAGAGCGTATCCTATATGAACCAGGTCTGTATCTGTCAGCCGGCGGTCCCGATCGGATCCCACTTTATATCGCTCGACCAGCTGATAGCAGACTTTGGCCACCAGCTCGTTGGGGTAGAGAAACTTCAGGTCCAGTCCTGCCCATAGGTCGGTTAGACGGTCGATCTCTCTTACCCCATGCCGGTCACGAGGATGACACTCCTCTCTGAGGCACTCGATGACGCATTCACCGATTACAGAAATGGGTACGAAGAGATCCACCTTGGGATTGTTGCTGAGCGCCCTGAGGCGTCTCTCCACATCGGGCGGGTTAACATCCTCCCGACTGGATCTGAAGGTGAAGAAGAAAATGTCGGAATCGATGGCGATTTTAGTCATCTTCGTCGAAGATGCTCATCACTCTTCCCTTCATCTCTTCGAGCTCTTCTCTGGTAATGCGCCAAACGATCTCGCCGCGGATGTTTGCAGCGCCGCCATGGGGCAACTTTTTGCTGATCGGCTCGAAAGCCGTTTCTTCTGTCATGCGCTTAAGCCTCTCTCTTGCCAGCTGTTTTATAAGAAACAAGCCTATGTATTTAAGGGTTCTTCCAGCAGAGATCCGCAGACGCCCGCCGTCTGGCTGGTGGCGGGATGGGCGAGGAGGGCTCTTCCCCGGGGCGGAGGAACCTCTCGCCCCTTCTTTATCCGCCGTTTCCAGCCAGAGCTCTATGGCGATCAACACTTCGTTTGGGGCCTCCTTTTCGGTCTTGCCTGACGCTTTCGGCAATAAGTGTTTACAAACCTGTATACAAAGTGTTTACTATTTGTAAACAACCGGCAAATTTTGCACACCCCTTGTACTCCCCGCCCACCAGCTCCCGGATC
>JAAYCZ010000229.1 GCA_012729495.1 Syntrophomonadaceae bacterium
AATCCCCTGAAAATAAGGGCACGGGGATCAGATATGGAATAAACCGCATGGCCCATACCATAGATCAGGCCGCGATGGTCAAATGCCTGCTTGGTTAATATTTTGGTCAGATAGCGTTTGACTTCTTCCTCATCCTTTAAATCACCAACATGCATCTTTATATCCTGGATCATTTCCACTACCTTATTGTTGGCACCGCCATGTTTGGGGCCTTTCAAGGATGACAGCGCGGCTCCAATTACTGAATACGTATCCGAACCGGCTGAGGATACTACCCTGGTGGTAAAGGTGGAGTTGTTACCCCCGCCATGTTCCATGTGCAGCACCAGGGAAACGTCCAGCACTCGGGCCTCCAGTTCGGTATACTTTTTGTCTGGTCTCAGCATTATCAGGATATTTTCGGCGGCTGACAGGTGGTTGTCAGGGCGGTGAATATATAAACTGTCATTGCATTCATAATGATTATAGGCATGATAGCCATACACTGACAGCATGGGGAAAATGCTGATAAGGGTCAGGCATTGCTTAAGTACATTGGGCAACGATAAATCAAACACCCGATCATCATAGGATGTCAGGGTCAGAATACTCTTGGTCAAGGTGTTCATGATATCACGGCTGGGCGCTTTCATAATTACGTCGCGAACAAAATTTTTGGGCAGAAACCTGCATACACCCAGAATTTCCTGAAATTCTGCCAGCTGTGCTCGTGTAGGCAGGACTCCAAATAAAAGCAGATAAGTTATTTCTTCATAGCCGAAACGCCTGTCATTAACGAATCCCTTGACCAGATCGAGAATGTTGTAGCCCCGGTAAAACAGCTTGCCGTCACAGGGAACGCTCTTCCCATCAATCTCCTCGCTGGATTGAATCAAAGAAACATTGGTAATACCCACCAGAACCCCCTGTCCGTTTTTGTCACGCAGCCCTCGTTTGACTCCATATTGCCCGTACAGATTGTTGTCTATTTGGTTATGATCGTAACTGATTTTACTGTATTTATCTGTATAGAGGTCTAGCATTTGCCGATTATAGTATTGCATTATATCCCCCCCGCAGTTATTATTCATTAATCTTTTTAAATCCACTTTTTCAGATCGATATTAAACGCTACTGGATACACCCCATGTTATTAGTGCATATGACAGTATTATCATTATAATATATTTGCTATCACTTTTCTCCTTGGCTTTTCTTGGTATTAAAAAATTGGGAACTGGAATGATTTTTGGGGACTGTCCCCAAAAATCATTTGTTTAAGGTGTGGACAAAATGCGCATAATTTACATATTGTAAGATGAAGCTCATTTAAAGTCGTTCTAACCTTTAGGTTAAGAACACAATTAAGGAAGCACCCTACGGGTATTACACATGTGTTCTAACCTTTAGGTTAAGAACACAATTAAGGAAATGAGGAGAAACCATGAAGCAATCAAAAAAAGGTGTGCAAGCAATTGAAACCAGGAAAGGCGGCAAAGCAACGGTACTGCCGGTCTGCAGTTTTTGCAATCAGGTACCTGAGCAAGGGATAAAAGGGGTAATGCGAGTAGGGATAGCCTGGTTATGTCAGGCATGTGAAACCAAAATCATGCTGCTGGAAGTTGGCTCGGCGGATTATGAGATCATGATTGATAAAATGAGAAACGTTTGGAAGCACCCTACGGGTATTACACATGTGTTC
>JAAYCZ010000230.1 GCA_012729495.1 Syntrophomonadaceae bacterium
CAACTTGCAATTGAGAACCGGTATCCAGCAATGTCAAGGGGTTGACACCATACTGGAGCTTATAAAAGAGGGGAAAATAGATACCAGATTTATGCTGACCCATCGCTCACCGTTAAACGACATTATACATGCGCTTGATATTTTTGGCGGCAACAAGGATGGTTGCATCAAATATTTGATTACACCTTACGAAAGATAACGACCAGAATTGTAAACCAAATCCCGAAGGGCAGTTTTGCTGTAAATGGCAGGCTGTCCTTTTTGTTAGTCAGGCTCATATGATTTTATGAGGGCTACATTATGGTTTGGAGGGTAATTTTGCTATAATGATTAACAAGTAGTCAGGACTGTGGGTTATTATTATGGAGGATCAATAATATGAACAACCTTCATCCCCAGGCACAACCCTTTTTTATACCTGGAAGTACACAACAGGCATTGCTATTCCTGCATGGATTTACAGCTTCACCGTCAGAAGTCAGACCGGTGGCGGAGAGAATAAATAAAATCAATAATTGCAGCGTGAGCAGCATTTTATTGCCCGGGCACGGGACGACGCCGGAACAGCTTGATGCTGTTCAGTGGCCGGATTGGTATGAGGCGGTCGAAGAGGAGTTACAATCATTACAGGCCAGGTTCGAGCAGGTATTCGTGGGCGGATTGTCAATGGGCGGGCTGCTGGCCTTGCATGCCGGTATCACCCTGCCAGGCCTGGCCGGGGTAGTAACTATCAATGCCCCGATCTACTACCATTATGCAATAATCCCTGTGGTTTCAGATTTAAAAGGACTGATAACCCCTTTCTATCACAAAAAAGGCTTGTCGGAAATCAAAAAATTGGAAAGTCAGGGGCGTTTTGCTTATCGAGTCATGCCGCTGAAAGCGTTTCATAGCCTTAATTATCTCCGCAAAATTGTCATGCATGAGGTGCAGGATCTGAAAATTCCTGCATTGATCTTTCAATCAATACTGGACGAATCGGTGCATCCCCGCAGTGCTGATTATTTATATGAAAAGACCCGGCAACAAGGGTCACGGATGCTGCTGTTGACCCAATCAAGGCACATTGCTACCATGGGGGCTCAGCAAGAGATGATCGCCCAGGAAATAGCAAGTTTCATGGAAAATCAGCGCAATTCGATAAAAAATGATATTTAGCAATCAGCTATCATAGCTATGATATTATCAAAATGGATTTGGGAGGATTACAATGGACCGACAAGAAGCACTGACGCTGCTTGAACAGCATGTCAAAACAGAAAACCTGATCAACCATTGCCTGGCGGTAGAGGCCATCATGAGAGGATTGGCAGAGTATTTACATGAGGATGTAGAAAAGTTCGGCCTGGCTGGACTATTGCACGATATTGACTATGACGTTACGGCTGATGATCCCCATCGTCATTCCCTATTGGGAGCCGAGATTCTGACCGAAATCGAAATCGATCCGGAAATCGTACACGCTGTAAAAGTGCATAATGACATACACGGACTGGAAAGAGTAACCCTGCTGGACAAAACCCTCTGGGCAGCGGATCCGGTCAGCGGCTTCATTACCGCCGCGGCTTTGGTCAGACCCGACAAAAGCCTGGCCGAGGTGCAGCTCAAATCCCTAAAAAAACGCTTCAAGGAAACGGCTTTTGCCCGGGGAGCCAATCGCGATCAAATGAAGAGCTGCCAGGAACTGGGGCTGGAACTTGATCAATACCTGGAGATCGCGCTGCGCAGCATGCAAAAGATTTCAGCCCGGCTCGGGCTTTAAGTTTAAAAGATGGAGCGATGGGAAAAATTATAACGATAGATTGGATAGATTTACTCCATCGTTAATAAGAAAAAAACAAAAGGTGGCAAAAATGCTGAATAAGGAAACAATAATTGAATATATGCGTCAGGAGAGTTATCGGCCCTTATCGTACAATGATTTGCACGAAGCTTTGCAATTGACAGATGAGGATCACGCCCGTTTTAGTGAACTAATCGGCAAACTGGAAAAAGAGGGAGACATCGTTCGTACCCGGAGGGATAAATATGGCCTCCCGGAGATGATGAACATTCATCGGGGTATGATCAAGCTCAGCCAGCGTGGCTACGGAATTTTGGTACCCGATCAGATCGGGGTGCCGGAAATATTCGTATATGGACGCAATTTGAACGGCGCCATGCATGAAGACCGCGTGTTAGTGCGCATTCATGAGCGAGCCAGTGCGGATCAGCGCCCGGAGGGTGAAGTAATCAGGGCCATTACCAGGGCCAATCAGGAACTGGTAGGAACATTCGAGAAAGGCAAGCACGCCATGCAGGTCATTCCCGATGATCCCCGCCAGATCTACCCTATAAATGTCAAACCCAGCAGTAAACTAAAGCTTAAAAACGGCGACAAAGTCCTGGTCAGGATCAACAGCTGGCCGGATAAAAACAAATATCCGGAAGGAACCATAACCGAAGTTTTTGGCCGTCAGGGGCAGCCGGGGGTGGAAATGCAGATTGTAATTAAAAAACACGGATTGAAGGAACACTTTCCGGCAGCCGTGGTGGATGAAGCCCGCCATGTGGCACAGCCAGTCAGCCAGGAAGAAATCGAAAAGCGGCATGACCTGCGTGATCTGCGTATGGTCACTATTGACGGAGAGGACGCCAAGGATCTGGATGATGCAGTTTCGATTGAAAAGATTACTGGGGGCTATCGCTTGGGCGTGCATATCGCCGATGTTTCCCATTACGTGCGGGAGGACAGCAAGCTGGACAAGGAAGCTTTGGCCCGCGGTACTTCGGTATATCTGATCGACAAAGTTTTGCCCATGCTGCCCACCGAGCTTTCCAACGGCATCTGCAGCCTGACCGCCGGACAGGATCGGCTGGCGATTACCTGTATGATGGACATAGACAACAAGGGCAAGGTTTTTAAACATGACATATTCAAATCGGTCATCCATATCAATGAACGCATGACCTATACTGCAGTCAACAAAATCATCACCGATAACGACTCGGAGATGAAAGAACGCTACCGTGATTTGGCGGAGGATTTCCTGCTGATGAAAGAGCTGGCGGATATTATTCGTCAAGAGCGCAACAGCCGGGGAGCTTTGGACTTTGATTTTCCGGAAAGTAAAGTTATCGTTGATGAGAACAGTTTCCCGGTTGAGATCAAGCGATTTGAACGCGGCGCGGGGGAAATGCTGATCGAAGATTTTATGATCAAGGCTAATGAAACCGTAGCCGAGTATATGTACTGGCAGGAAATGCCCCTCCTCTATCGGGTACATGAAAAACCGGAAGGAGAATCATTGGCCAAGCTCAACAAAGTGCTGGGCGTTTTTGGCTATAAAATTTCCGAAAATAAGGCTGAACCTTTTGTATTCCAGAAAATTTTAAAGGAAATTAAAGGATCGCCGGAAGAGAATGTAATTTCTTTGTTGGTGCTGCGTTCCATGAAACATGCCCGCTATTTGCCCCAGGAATTGGGGCATTTCGGACTGGCTTCGAAGTATTATTGTCATTTTACCAGCCCCATTCGCCGTTATCCAGATCTGATCGTGCATCGGGTTATATCCCTAGTCCTGGAGGGCAGGATGAATGGCAAAAAGAAATCCTCATTAGAAGCACGAATGGGTAAATACGGAGAACAGTCCACCCTGCAGGAAGCCAAGGCCGAAGAAGCCGAGAGAGAGCTGGTCGATATTAAAAAAGCCCAGTACATGCAGCAATTTATCGGCCAAGAATTCGATGCCCGTATATCTTCGGTACTGTCTTTCGGATTTTTTGTAGAACTGCCCAATACCGTCGAGGGACTGGTGCATATCTCCACCATTGCCGACGATTATTATGAGTTTAATGACCGGGCCTATACCCTTATCGGTACCCATACCGGACGCAAGTTTTCCATCGGCGACCAGGTACAGGTGCAGTTGGTTAGTGTTGATGTAGACGCTGCCAAAATAGACTTCGAATTAGTTTGATGATTGAAGCGGAATTAACTTAAACCCAGTCAGATGAGGTAGCTTAATTCCGTCATCTCAGTTACAGGATCATCATTCAATTGACAAGTAAGCCCAACCTGGATTATAATAACGAAGCATAAGAAGATATACCCTGGCTTTGGCGTAATTTATCTGCCCGAGGCGAGGGTTTCTTTTACGATTACCCTGTAGCGAGGTGAGACCGATGGGAAAAAAAGAAGGCATCAAGCCGGTAGTGGATAACCGCAAAGCGCGGCATGATTATCATATAAAAGATGTTTATGAGGCTGGCATGGTGCTGGTAGGAACCGAGGTCAAATCTCTACGGGCCGGTAAAGCCAATCTCAAGGATGCCTACGCAGTTGTCA
>JAAYCZ010000231.1 GCA_012729495.1 Syntrophomonadaceae bacterium
GCAAGTTCATATGTAAACTCAAACCGTTGAATAAGTGCGTCCAGTCTGTAGTCATTGACTTCTGGTTCATCAATAATTCGTTGCAGCTTATCAAGCGCTTTTTTGTAATTTATGATTCTTTCCTGAACCCTATCCAATGTCATTTCATTACCCCCTAAAAGTGTTCTTCTCTCCCGGCCAATAACACCCTCCTCTACTTGCATTCAGTGTAACAGGCAGCGATCTTATCTTCAACCAATTATTGGCAGTTCTCGCTTTCCGCAGCATTTTTATAATTTTTGCCGCTCATACAGAGGCATGAATCAATAACAGTACCAACCATATTTTACCTACGACTTTTTTCTAGTCGCTTACCTTTGCTTTTTGCCTTATTATCGGTAACATCTGCGGCATCCTAAAGCATAGCCTCTACCTCAACTCCGAACATGCCGGCTATATCAGCATCCTCCAGAATTCGACGGCTTTTCGCCCCGGATTTGCTGAGCATAGTTTGGGTTTTGCTTTGGATTGCTTTACTGATCAGATCATGGATGTCCACCGCCCTCAGAGTGAAAAACAGGGTTGAGTCTTCATCCAGCCTCGCTCCGATACCGTATAGGACTGCGGCTACATGTTTACACATCACCGCCCAATCCGGGCAGGAACATTTAAAGGTGATTTTCTTGGGTGCCGGGAAGAGACCGATGCCCTGGGCGGTAAACAATTCTGATAGTCCGCTCTATATTTTCGTTCATTCGCGGCCATCCTTCTCCTGTGATTAAATATATTCGCTTAAAATAATGGTTGGCAAATATGAGCTGGCTTTTTGCATTAAACCGATATCATTTCCCAGTAACAGGTCACATTGAGTATTAATTGCTGTGGCCACAATCATTGCATCCGGTAGCCGCAAACCCGATTCAGCCCTAATTTTCGCAGCCTGACGACTAATTTCCATGTTAGGCAGGTTTATCTTCAGGTTGGGGAACTCCTCAAGAAAGAAGCTTACTGCTTCTATAGCGGTTGAATTCTTTTCCCGGTACGGTTTAACCAGCAATTCTGCCTCACTGATTACCGATAGGGTTATTTTTAAACGATCTTGTTCCACCAACTCAAAAAGCGCTCGCATAAGATCGAATAAGTCCGGCGTGCCATCAAGAAAGTAGATTATGGCATTGGTATCCAGCATTATGTTTTGGTGCGCTGATATCTTCTTTACGAATTCTTCTACTTTTGCCATGAATCGCGTTCCTTATAAACATATTCATCAACCTGATCAGTATTGCTGCCATATAAACCATGGGTCACCCCACCGAGTGCTTTTGTCAGGCTAAGCGGTCGGGCAGTCAATACAATACGTTCTCCCTCAACTTCGACCATTAATTTTTGCCCCTCTTTGAGTTCCAATAAGCGAAATACTTCTGCGGGTATAGTTATTTGCCTCTTACTGGAAATGGTTACACTTGGCATAATGGCATCTCCTTTTTATTAGCATATTACAAAGCTATTGTAATGTTGCTAAGCTTATTTGTCAATGGTAAGTATTCTCCTTCAGATCTGAAGCATAATATTTTTCATCGGCTAACAGGTCTTCAATATTATGCCGAATTCAAAAATTTAAGCATGGGGACGTTCCTTTTGCTTCATGATAGTACTGTCTCGCTTTAGGTCTAATGCCGCAGCTTTAAGAGCGATTGTTTTTGGTGTCGATGGCCGGAGTCACACCGGCGGAAGTTATCCAACGGAGAATTGGTCTACCGATATGCGGAACAAAACTTTTGTAAAGGAAACTTGACAAAATTCAGTTGCTCTATTAGGATATATGTAAAGTAAACTTGTCAAACAGGAGGATGCTTATTTGAAAAATAATGTTGAAAGGATACGAAAAGAAAAAGGGCTAAGTCAAGAGGAATTTGCTAAAAAGTTACGGGTATCTCGACAAACTATAAGCTCCATAGAAACGGGAAAATACAATCCCTCATTAGAGTTGGCATTTGCCATAGCCGATTTTTTTGATAAAAAGATTGAAGAAGTTTTCCTTTATGAAAGGAGTAAATAGCGATGAAGAAAAGTTATTTATCGTGTGGTTTAAGTTTTATTGGAATCGGTCTTGTCATATTAGTTGCCGCAATTATTTTTGAGACGAGGCTGCAAAGTTTATTGTACAGCTTTGCTGGTGCGTTTATTGGCCCCGGAGCAGTAATGGCAGGAAAATATTTTTACTGGACAACGCCGAAAAATGCAGAGAGATATAGAGAAAAACTTGATAATGAATCTATTGAAATATATGATGAAAGAAATGAGGTTCTACGAAATAAGGCAGGCAGATATGCTTACCTTTTGAGTCTTCTTATTATTTCTATATCGATGGTTGTTTTTTCAATTCTGGGAACATTGGAAATTATAGAAAACACACGTATAATTATAATCTCCTTAGGAGGATTGTTCCTTTTTCAAATTGTATCACTATTTGTGTTCCATCGGCATTTGCAAAAAAAATATTAAAACTATTTTAGAATTGTTATCAACTGTCTGATATAAATTAGAACACGAAAACAGCGGGAATTAAAAACTGTTGTTTAGGCGGTTATTGCGAATAGAAAGAAGATAAACAGATTATGAGAGAGTAGAAGAAATCACAAGGAAAGCTTTTTGGAATTTATATATTCCAGGGTGCATTGAACACTATTTAGTTTTATGTTATGCGATCCCACAAAGACTTTCTGCCCGAGTTGGATCTGGTGAAACGAATGTTCGAGGTGATTCTATGGTTATAAAGCGAGCAACGATTCAAGATACGAAAACGATAAGCCATATTCATGCTTCCAGTTGGAAAAGCGCTTATAGGGGCATGATTCCCCAACAGTATTTGGATGAATTACCAGATGATTTTTGGGTAAATGCTTTTCAAGGTTGGATTGAGGCTGACACTGTAACCGTGCTGCTTATTTATGACCAAGAATCAGCCGTTGGCTGTATTGCCTACGGAAAGTCAAGAGATAAGAAATTGTCTGAATGGGGAGAAATTATTTCGATTTATCTTCTGCCGGAGTATCTTGGAAAAGGATATGGGCATAAACTCTTGAAAGCCTCCTTGGATGATCTCAAAATTGCCGGATATAACAACGTTTATTTATGGGTTTTAGAAAATAACGAAACAGCCAAAATATTTTATGAGCGAAACGGCTTCACGTTCAATAGTGAGAAATATTCCTTTGAGATAATGAAGGAGCCTTTTGAAGATATGCGTTATGTTTTTAGTTTCAATAGCACTCAAGAAACATGCTTGGAAATCAAATAAAGTTACATTGTTTATAAAATAGGAGTAAATATGATTAGAAGGTTCAAAATTGATGATTTAGACATAGTTATGAAAATATGGCTTGAAAGCAACATAAAGGCTCATGATTTTATTAGCAAAAGTTACTGGCAGGGAAATTATGAAGTGGTTAAAGATAGGCATATATCAACAGAGTTCCGATGTGCCCGCCGTCACGGCTGCCGAAGCGCGGAGATGAGACGGGAAAATAAATTGCTAGAGAGGGATTACATATGTTTGTGGTTCATAAAAAGATTAGTATTACTGCAATTTGTTTTGTCATGTTAAGTATATTAATCACCGGATGTCATCAACAAGAAAAAAATGTACTTCCAGCATGTAAGGAACCTGTCCGAGAAGAAGTTGAACCCAATTCCCAGCCGAAAGAGAGCATAACCGGCACAAATGAGGTAAAACAAAACGGTGATACCAGTGAAGAACAGAAACAAAAGACAGCGGAAGTTTCGTATGCTTTTTATCCGAGCGGTCCAGACTTTATAAAAAGCGTTATTAATGAGCGAGGCAACGTAGAAATTACCGATGACATGCGTGAGAAATTCAACTTGTTTGCCAGGGATTACCGTTGGTGCTATATGCCGGATATGAATTATTATGAGTCTTTTTTTGACGCCAACGAATACACCCAATCCTTGGGATATAATAATTTTGGCTTTGCGGTCTTTTATGTGCTGAACTATATGAAGTGTCCCGAAAAAATAAGTGACAATGATATGCAAAACGCCATTCAAAGCCTATTTGTTGCGAAGCAGGGTTATAAAGATATGCCGCATCAGGCTTACCGGAAATTAGCTGACTATGAGGACGGCTATTATTCCCCGTGGCCGGAAGGGGGATTGGATCATAATAGAATGTTTTATTTGCTAACAAAATTGGAAATTGTACAGCATGGGGCCGATGGTGTCTATATTACTGTCTGCGCCAAAAATTACTATTTTAATGATTCAGGCTATGAGCCAGGCGAGAATGAAAAATGGCTGATTGAAAAATCAAACAAAATGGGGATGCCCGATATGCAAGCCGCCGCAAAACTTGTAAAAAATGGAGAGATGAAAGAACTCAAAGGAGATAGTAATTTTGAAACAACAATTTATATTAAATTCAATGGACAAAAAGCAGACAGTTATAACCCACGATTTGTTTTTAATAATACTTGCGGTAATGATCCTAATGAAATATGATATGTTCCAATGTTTAGGAGCAAGCGGGGAAACGTCCCCGCTTACTTCTGGAACTTAGGCGGACGATAGCGTCAGATAATCTGCTTGTTTATACCACTCAAGACCCTCAAGAAGGGTATATTCCAGATGGCAACTTGAAGATTTCATCTTTAATAACCGGTGTGGCCGACACAACAACCTTATGGCCTCAGAACAGTGAAATATTTGAGAGTTTGGCCTGGTCACCGGATGGGCAAAGTCTAGCCATTTCTCTGCCAAGAAATGAAAAACATCCTCTGCGAATTGACCAGATTACATTAAAAGGAGAACACAGCAATTTACTGACCCTGGGTGAA
>JAAYCZ010000232.1 GCA_012729495.1 Syntrophomonadaceae bacterium
GAGGCCATCGCGCAGCAGTGCGGTTTTAATCCGGCCGGGGGCGGAAGAAACAATACCTATGAAGTGCCGGCGGCGGAGGCAGCGCTGGGCGATTATCTCAGACTGGCCTGGATGCCCAAGATCACCAACGGATTTTTTCTGCGGGCGGAATCTTTTTATCATTTTGCTTCTCACATTGATGAAGTCGACGATACCGGGTTCAGTTCATATGGCGGACGTTCTCTACACCAGCAATCTCATGGAGAATCATTTTTATCCTTGTTTATGAACCGCTTCAATGGCAAGGCACTCTATTTATTGGATGAACCGGAAGCAGCCTTGTCGCCGGCCCGACAACTGGCCTTTCTGAGAATATTACATGATCTGACCGGCAGCGGCGATGCCCAGTTTATCATCGCCACCCATTCTCCCATCCTAATGGGTTACCCTGACGCGGTTATTTTGAGTTTTGATGACAGCCAGATCAAGGAAGTAGCGTATGAAATGACTGATCATTATCTTATTACCAAGTATTTTATCCAGCACCGGGAGAAGGTGCTGGCGGACTTATTGGCAGATTGATGCGATCTCATTCCGGCAACACCTGACAGCCCGGACACCAATAGATTGTGTTTTTCCGAATCTGCTATGATAGCAGTGGTTGCAGAAAAATTTTTCTGCATGATTCATTTTTGGACGTGAGGAAACACATTAATGAAAAATTTATATATAACCGAAAAACCATCGGTGGCGGACAGCTTTGCCAGTGTATTGGGGATAGAAATCAACAAATCCGATCGGAGCCGGGGCTATGCGGAAAACGATAACGCAATCATCAGCTGGTGCTATGGCCATCTGGTGACACTGGCCTACCCGGAAGTCTACGATCCTGCCTATAAATCATGGCGGGTGGAGCATCTGCCTATCATACCGCAGGAATATAAATATGAGATTGTTAATAATGCAGGTGCCAAAAAACAATTTGAAGTGATCAGAAAATTGATGCATCGTGAGGATGTGTCCATGATTTACTCCTGTACAGACAGCGGACGCGAAGGTGAATATATATTCCGCCTGGTGTATCAGGAAAGCAAAACCAATAAACCGGCCAAACGAGTCTGGATATCCTCCCAGACGGAAGACGCCGTCAGAAGAGGAATCGAGGAAGCCAAGGATATTCATGCGTACGATCCCCTGGCCCGGGCGGCCTATTGCCGAGCCAAAGAGGATTGGCTCTTTGGGATGAATTTCAGCAGAATTTACACCTGTCGCTATGGCAAGGAGTTGGCGGCCCGGTTGAAAGAGGACAAGCGGTCGGTCATTGCCATCGGCAGAGTGATGACCTGTGTCCTGGGGTTGGTCGTCGAGCGTGAATTGGAAATCAGCAACTTTGTGCCCAAAGTTCATTATGGGATTATGGCCAGCTTTTTGTCTCAAGCGAGCGGGATTGCCTATAAGGGTAAATGGCAGCCTCCGAAAAACAAAGGCGCAGAGCCCACTGTACAACCGGGTGAAGATGAAAAATATTTTAGCAAAGAAGAAGCGCAGGCGATCATTGACAAGTTAAATGGACACGAGGCCACCGTAAAGAAAGTAGAGATTAAAGTAAAAAAGGAACCGCCTCCGCTGCTTTTCAATCTGGCTGAATTGCAATCGGAGGCCAACAAGAAATTCAAACTTCCCGTCGATGAAACCTTGGAGATAGCACAGAGGCTCTACGAAAAAAAACTCATATCTTACCCGCGCACCGACAGCCGGGTATTATCAACCGATATTATTAGTGAAATTCCCAAAGTTCTGAATGGACTGTACAAGAATTCAGCGTTTAAGGACGCAGTCATTAGAATCAAGGATTTTGGCAAGCTGGCGATTGATAAATCCGCCAAGAGGTTTGTGGATGACAGCAAGGTTACTGACCACTATGCAATCATCCCCACCTATGTGGCGACTGATTTGTCCCGATTGGATGCAGACAGCCGCAATGTTTACAGTCTGATTGTGAAAAGGTTTCTGGCTATTTTCTACCCGGCCGCCGAGTATAATACGGTCAAGGTAGAGACGGAAATCAAAGGTGAAATCTTTGTCACCCATTCCAAAACCTTAAAAGATCTGGGCTGGAAAGAGATTTATGAAGTTACTCCGGCAAAAAACGAAGAGGAGCTCTCTGCCTCCCCCATTCATTTGCTCACCAAAAAAGAAAAGTGTGAGGTAACGGGCTTGGAGCTGGA
>JAAYCZ010000233.1 GCA_012729495.1 Syntrophomonadaceae bacterium
GGCAAGGGAACGGCGCCCGGTTCCGCAAATGGGCTGATAAAATTGGAATCAACACGTATCAGGTAGTTGATGCAATACTTACAGGGGTTTATTTTGTTAACACTGTTAAATCTCGCTTCAGGTCTTTCACAAGTGCGGTTCTCTGGTGTCAATTCATTAGCCTTTCGGAAGCAAAAAGAACGTCCCCTTGCTTCCTTTAAATCAGGTTGGAGTTTTGGAGTAGCCTTTGTACAATTACTGTTACTTCTGCTCTGGTGATATTGTCTTTTGGCGCAATCAGTTTTCCACTCCTGCCGGATATGATACCTGCTTTTACGCAGGAAGCAAGGCTGGTTTTGGCATATTCAGCAGCACGGTTTGCATCGGTAAAGCCTGTCAACAGTTTATCTGCCTCACCGTCTGCCAACTCCACTTTTGAACCGGTAATTTTTATTGCCCTGGCGATCATTGTTAGAGCCTGTTCGCGGTTGATCTTGTCATCAGGCCCGAAATTTCCATTTTCATATCCGGATGTAATGCCATATTCATGGGCAATAGAGACGGCATCATAATACCAGCTTTTTTTTACAACATCGATGAAGGCATCCTTGCCGCTTCCCGGACTCATAAGCCCGAGCGCCCTGACTACAATTGTGGCAAATTCCGCCCTGGTAATGTCTTTGTCCGGCTCGAATTTATCCTCACCTGTACCGCTTACCACCAATCTTGAAGCCATATCGTTAACATTTTTCTCTGCCCAATGCTGGACAAGATCCTTAAAGCTTTTCGGGCTATAGATAACCGCGTAGGTGCTGTTGGTCAGGCTGTTGATTTTTGCATAATATTTGCCATCTATCATTGTAATGACTGTAGGCACAGGAGAAAAGGTTCCGTCGGCATTTAGAATAACACCGGTCGTAATTTTAGAAGGATCGACACCTTCTGGTATGGCAATCATCCTTTCCACATAGGCGTTAAATTTGGTGATCTCTATGGTTCTACTTCCGCTTGAGCAGGTGATTTCAAATTCAATAGGCTTTACGATAATCTGATAATTATTCTTATCGGCGTTGTCTGCAACGATTTTAACAGTATCTGGAGCTGGTTCAGATATCTTAACGCTTACCTTAATATCCCTGAGTTCCGCCTGTTTCCCGATTTCGTCCGAAACAGCTTCAATATTTATTTGCGATGCCGGCAGCGTATAAGTAACCTGTCCGGTTTTAATTTCCAGAACAGCATCTTTACTTTCCATGGTTTTGACGGTATGGCCGCTCAGAGTTGCAACGACAACCTCCGCACCGCTCATAACCGGAATAGTTACAAGTGCATGGTGGCCTTCCCGCGCCAGTTTCTCCGCCATTTTTTTATCGTCTATAACTAGGGATGTAACCTGTTTATCGCCTTCCCGGGTGGTCGTTATCGTAGCAGCGATTTCAGTTTTTTCTTTATCAACGCCGGTGCTTGACGATGATTTGGGCCGACTTGAATCGTTGGAGTTAGGCGGCCAATTTTGATTGGTTTTGGGGGTTATATTTAGATTCACGGTTTCAATATTTGAATATTTCCCATTAGAACCTTTTACTCTGTATGTGAAAGAATCATGACCTTCTTGGCTCAAATCATGGGTTTGATATTCAAATTTGTTGTCTTCCGTAATTGTTGCCGTTCCTTTTTTGGCTTGCTCTACAATTTCAAACGAAAGATTCCAATCAGTCCCATTAACGCTTGAACCGGCAACATGCGACCCTATTAATTGGCCTTCAAGAGTTGAGCCTGCGTCCACTGCCCATCCTTGTATATCGGAAGTAACCCAGTTATCGTCGGCCAAGTTGATCATAGCCCCATCGCATGAGCCTTTTTCATCCATCACCGTAGCGCCGCTGCTTTGATTCAATTTATAGTAATAAATCAAATTAGCATATTTCTTATGAGAGCTATCTAGGCTCCTATACATCCAAGCTTCGATTTCGTCGGGGGTCAACGCCATATTCCAAAATTGGATCTCATCCATTCGTCCGCAAAAAAATTGGTTAACAGCGCTTGTACCGCCAATGCTGATATTTGTTCGGTTGGGTGCAGGTACGTAAAAATGAGCGTCGTCCAAAGTCATTTCATAATATTTTTTTCCGTTCGCATATAGTTTGACACTTTTACCCGACTTCGTAAGCGCAACATGACTCCACTGATTCACGGGAATTTTTGTGATATTGGCTAAGGAAGCGCTGTCATTCCAGGGAAATGCATTTTGCCAGCTGGAACTTTGATTATTAAATCCGAAGTATAAATAGCCGTCATCATCACCATGTTTAATAAACCTGAAATCCAAACCAAAGCTCCCCCTGACATCTGCTTCTTGGCGAAATAGCGTTTGGTAGGGTTCATTTCCTTTGGGCAAAATCCACATAGATATAGTGAAGTCTGATCTGCCGCTTAGCCGGACGTCTTCGGAGAAGATATAAATCCACCCGGGCAAGTTTTCCGGGAAATTCAGCGTATTGCCAAATCCCGCGACCGGTTTGGCATAATCATGGGCGTTAAGGGTTATTCTGCTATTTTGCACATCCCCGGGACTTATATTTATTAAAGGCTCGTATAATTCAAGGCCGATATGTTTGTCATCTATTGATTTTTCGGTAAAAAATCCTGTAATTCCACTTTTATTAATTACGTATTCCCCTTCATTAAAAATAATTTTATTTGCATAATCACGCGGCAGGTTCTGTACTTCTAATTTTACATAGGTTAAATCCACACCGTCCACATCGCCGCGCTTAATAATAGTTGTTCCTTTGCTGTTTATGCCATCTCCTATGTCGGCAGCATCATTTTTTCCAGTGGCAATAACTGTAGGATAATTGTTGATAATTATATTGCCTCCGGTATTTTGATATCCGCCTCCAATACCGGCGGCATAATCCCCGCCGGTGGCTGTGATTATGCCGCCGGTAATGGAAATCTCACTGCGAGCCCCTTCTTCTCCACTGCCGATACCCGCACCACCGCCTCTAGATCTAATTATTCCACCGGCAGCACCACCTATGGCCGTAATCGTTCCGCCGTTTATGACAATCTTTTCGCCGAGGCTATGATAACCGCCGCCTATTCCGGCAGCATGATAACCGCCGGTGGCGGTAATTTTTCCACCATTTATAATAATTTCCCCGCCAAAGTTTGTATAACAACCGCCTATTCCCGCCGCAGCTTCACCACCTTTGGCAGTGATTATGCCGCCATTTATAGTGATCTTCCCGGCAGGAGAGCCGAAGGGGCTTCCTAAACCGGCACCATTATCATAAGACTCAACATTAAGGGTGCCGGCCTTATCACCCTTTGACTGGGCGTAGATAGTCAAACTATTTTCTCCGATGACATTAATCCCTGCTTCCCACCCAGTTGTTGTAAGAATTGAGTTATCTGCTAGGATTAGATGGACATCGCCATTTACTGTAAGAGAACGGCTTTCAAAGAAGGTGGAAAGTCTTTCGATGACGCCTTCCACAATATACCATCCCGTTTCGAGAGTATCTGTATCCCAGGAGAGCTTTGTGACGGCTATGTTTCCCGTATTTTGTATTTCGCCGTTTTCGTCTATATAAGTGTACACCGGAATGTCCTCTGATTCTGTATCCTTTAAATCTACACCTTTAACATCTCCATGCCTAATAACAGTTGCTCCCTCGCCAAATTTTCCGTTTCCTATGTCCTCACCGCCGAAGCTTCCCGAGGCATTAATTGAGGCAGCATTATCATTTATGATAATTTCTCCGTAGTATCCTTCAGCCCCTCCCCCGATGCCCGCACCATTAGAGCCGCCAGTGGCTATTACTGTTCCGCCGTTTATAATAACCTTACCGCCGGAGCTTTTATATCCTCCCCCTATTCCTGCAGCATAGTCACCACCCGTGGCTGTGATTATGCCGTTGTTAATTGTAATATTTCCGCCATAACCATCGGATCCCCCACCTATGCCTGCAGCAAAACCACCACCTGTTGCTGTAATCCTTCCACCATTAATGGTGATGTCCCCACATGAAAGAAATCTTTCCCCAATAATACCAGGAGAACCCAGATACCTGCCTCCGATACCTGCACTAAAGCCGTAATCGCCCTGGGCATTGCCCGATGCATTGAGGGTGCCCATTTCATTTCCCTTTGACTGTGCATAAATTGTCAGGCTCTTATCTTTGGGTACATAAATGCCCGCATGTTCACCTCCGCCATTGACGGTAAGGGATGAACCATTCGCAAGGATTAAATGCACATTACCGTTTACAGTGATTGAACCGGTTGAATAGACTGTACCAGTTCTATTGATATTGCCTTCCACGATATACCAACCATCATTAAGTATGGCGGTATCCGAGGTGATTTTGGTGACAGTATTGGTCCTTGTAAATTTTATATTGCTATTTTCGTCAATATAAGCATATCCCAACGCAACCGTAAGCTCAGTATCCGCCGTCCGCCCTTCATCGTTTATATCTTCCTCCCTCAGCTCTGCCTGATAAAAGGCGACTATCTGTTCCCCTTCTTCTATATCAACATCATAAATCTGCAGATAATTACCCGCTACCACCCCGGCGGTAATATCCGCACCTGACACATAGCCTTCAATCAGATTATCTCCGGCTGTTGGGGCTGCTTCTCCCACACGGGGTGTTGCAATCTCCTGCTCTGTTATATTAACAAGCAAGTTCCCATAAACATTGTCGGTAACCGTTGCTGAAGTGGCCCCTGTCGTTTCCCCGGATGACAAAGTTACGGCCAGCAAAGGCACAAACTCAGACTCTGCTATGAGATCACTTGAATCATCTGCTAACACCGATGTCGCACCAGCAAACAATAGTAAGAGCATCGACACAATTAATACAACAGTCATCCTTTTTTGAATTGTTTTTAACATTCTTTACGCCTCCTATTCTGTTCACAAACATTAAGTTATTATCCTTAAACATCAACAATTAATCTCAACATTATTTCATTATTCCGTTATCCCGTTACCCTTTTACCATAACCTAATCTGCTGCATTCAAAAATCGTCCCCATCTTCAGGCTTGCTCCATACGGAAGAGAAGTCGATATGTCACAATACGGGCAAGTCTTTTCATATGAAGCCATGAATGAGGCATCTTTCTTGCGGCAGCACTTCCCCAGGCAGGGAAACATTTTCTCATTCACGCCGCAGTCCTTACATGGAATTTTTTCCGTTATATCAGTATTCGTCTAAATCACCTCGTTTTACGACCAAGCTGTATATCAGCAGTGCATACTACTGTTTAGATAATTTTAAAACACCGACAATTAACAAAACCGTGAACATAACTGCAAAATTTTTAAAAACTTTCTCATTCCGACTTTTTTTCATAATTCTTCGTATGTTTCCCCCAATTTTCCCTAATTTATGTTATAATTTAACAATCATATATTTATTTAGGAGTGTCCACGTATGCTCAATATACCGAGCGCGAGGCTGACGGCTCCCAGAGCCGCCGCAGGAGAAATTGTACGCAAAAATTTAATAGATACCGTTCTTAACAGTCCCGCAAAGCTTGTGTATATCCATGCCGGCGCGGGTCACGGTAAGACGACCCTTCTGTCGCAAGTTGCAAACAGCGCCGAAAACGTCGTCTGGCTTTCTCTGGACGGAGAAAATGATATTTTTACCTTCGTAAATACACTCTGCGAGGCTATAAAGCAGACTTTCCCGGAATTTGACTTCTCCGCCTCGGAATACCTGCCCTTTTCCGAAAAGAACAATTTCATCTCCATGCTTGCGGGCGCACTGATCTGTAGTATTGAAAATATTTCCACTGATTCTATCGCGGTCATGGATGATCTGCATACCATAGAAGAAGATGAGGTCAAAAAGCTTATCGCTTGCCTGATCAAGTATCTCCCTAACAATACCAAGCTTTGTTTCGGCAGCAGAGAAGCTCCCTGGCAGGATTTTTTATCGTTTAAAGTAACGGGCAACATTACAGAACTAACCCAAAAGGAGCTTGCGTTTACAAGAGAAGAAATCGCAGATATCTTAGGCTTCGACGACCCCGCCATTTACGGTTCCACGGAAGGGTGGCCTCTGGCCATCCGTTCTTTCCAGGTATTGCTAGAGAATGGTATATCCATTGGCGACATTACTTCCTACGGCAATGAAACTTTGTATGCCTACCTTTTCCGCGAATGCATCGCCAATCTGAACTCCGAAATGGTAGATTTTCTTAAAAAATCTGCCTGCTTTGACGTGCTGGACGCACAGATGCTAGATGATGTCCTGAATAAAAAAA
>JAAYCZ010000234.1 GCA_012729495.1 Syntrophomonadaceae bacterium
AAACTGCCGGTGAAAGCCGGACAGGATTTGGATTTAAAGATACCAGACTACTCTTTTTTCACCGAATTTGTAATTGACAGCCAAGCTCAATCTGAATATAAATTGGTTACCAATCGGGAAAGCAATCTTTTTCCAAGAGAAACGGCTGACGGCCTAGAGGCTACCGAAGCAGGAGAGCGGGCATTGGCTCGCTTATTCAGGCGGGAAAAAATGGAAAATACATTACCCAATTTTTCCGACTGCATAGAAAGTGATTTCGATAATGACGGGAAGCCGGAGTATTTAATATTTGCCAATAATCCCAAGTCGGAAATGGGATACCCGCTACTTTGCAGCAATGGCAAGACAGATCATTTAGGCATCTTTAGCGCTCTGTTTTACCAGGATGATGACGGCAGTATACAAACGCTATACAGTGACCTACGGCCCCACAATGGTGTTTTTCAACCAGATGAAAATAATAATATGGAACTGACGGTTCCGAGTCATTGTATATATCTTAGTTCGCTGACAATTGCAGATTTAAATGATGACGGAGTTTATGAAATCGTGGTTAAAAAAAGCGGATGGGAATACGGTTTTTATCTGGCTTATGCTATGAACGCCAAGGGCAAATATGAGCTTGTTATGCGCTCCAACTATGGTATGTAAAATCTGAGTGCTTTATCATTCGTTCTGTTGCATCGGGAAATAGTTGCTTTTTTTTTCCGTTGTATCATTTCATCTTTCCATTCAACTAAACCATCATCTGCAGCTTTGCAAATCCCATTTTTTCGGCTTCCATGTCAAAACGGAAGCCGGAAAATGTTTCACGTGAAACATTTTTTGACCCCATTAATGACTACCAATCATACTTGGACACAACCATGAACGGCAAAAGGAATATTTTCATAATTTGATTTTTGTTATGCGGCTTTGATTAGACAATTTGCCCTTGTTTTTTCGTGGTATTTTAGCCTGCAGATCTTTATTGGCAGTGGCAATAATACGAACATTTTCAGCTCTTCGGATACTACTGTGTGACATGGACAAGTTTGCAATATCATAAAACTGTTTTGTTTACTTATTTTATTGATAATCTATTTAGGCAGAATAATCTCGTCAATAACAACTTAACAAAAAGATGAATAAAGGAACAAAAATTAAAAGGAAAACAAAATAAGTTGCTTTATGTGCTAGAATATATTTGGTCGTTTAACTGCTCGGAACTGTAGAAGGAATTGTCTTGGCATATAAACAGAAAGGGGGATAAGCGCAGCGTAACAAATACATGATATTTGCTCCATAATGCCTAAAACGAAGGGGACTTTTGCAAGCAGTCCTTTACTGTTAATAAGAACGGAAAATTTAATTGAGGAGAGGAAGAGTTTGATGAAAAATAAAAAATACTGGTCAATAATCCTGATTGTGATGCTGATCTTTTCAGCACTGTGCCTGGTTGGCTGCGGGAAGCAAGATGCTGGGAGCAAAGCCCAGAATGGAAAGCAGACCGAAACGGTTCAGCCCCTTCCCTATGAAGGGCAGGAACTGCTGGTTTACAGCGGTGCCGGCATAAGCAAGGCCATGGATGAAATGGGGCAGGTCTTTACGAAAAAATACGGAGCCAAAGTAAATTTCAACTATGCCGGTTGTGCGCAGCTGTTAAGTCAGATGGAAATTAATAAACAAGGCGATGTTTTTGTGGGCGGATCTTTGAATGATATTGAGATTGCCAAACAAAAAGGTTTTGCAGATCAATATGTTGAGGTCGCTTATCATATTCCGGCGATTGCTGTACCCAAAGGTAATCCGGCTGCGATTACCGGCCTGGCCGATCTGGGCAAACCAGGGATTCGGTTAATTCTGGGGGACGAAAAAGCCAACGCCATCGGTAAAAAAGGTGCCAAAATATTTGAGAAAAACAACCTTACAGAAGCGGTAGAAAAGAATGTAGTTGCCCGCGCGGCTACGGTTAATGAAATTGTAACCAAGATTGGTCTGAAACAGGGGGATGCGGGTTTAATTTTCGAGGACAATGGATTCGAGGCGAAGGATATCGAAGTGATCAACATACCACCGGAACAGAATGCGATTGACAAAGTACCGGTTTGTGTGCTGAGATTTACCGAGAAAGCTGAACTGGCCCAAGCCTTTGTTGATTTTACAGCATCTGCAGAAGGAAAAGCCATCTTTGAGAGCCATGGCTTTAAAGTTATAGAATAAGCAACAGGTTTGTTTGAGCCTTTAGACGGCAGAGGGGATTGGAAGAAGATTGATGAAGTCCAGGAACAGTTATGAACGTAGTGTCAAACCACTGTCTCGGAGTATAGCTGCTAGAAACAATGTACTCTTTCAAATACTGCTGGGATGTTTTATTTTCATATTGTTTATTTTTATCTTTTCAGCCTTGGCCAATATTGTGTGGAAGGGAATGGCTGGGCTGGCAGCCAGCATAGTCAGCGAAGAAATCCAGTTTGCCATACGGCTTAGTTTGTTCACCTCTTTTACGTCGACATTGATTTGTGTTCTATTTGCCATTCCAGTTGCTTATGGGCTGGAGCGTTTTGATTTCCCGGGGCGCCGCCTGGTTAATGTCATTTTGGATATTCCATTGTCGCTGCCGCCGTTGGTTTGTGGTGTGGCCTTGTTATTGCTTTTCAGTACTACCGGCTTTGGCCAGATCCTGGCTGCGCATGGATTGCGGTTTATCTTTTCGGTTAATGGCATTATCCTGGCCCAGTTCTTTATCATTACGCCCTACATGGTCAGGGTTTTGAAATCCACCATTGCTGATATCAACCCCCGCCTGGAATTTGTGGCCCGGACTTTGGGCTGTTCGCAATGGCAGGCTTTTACCAGAATTACTTTGCCCCTGGCTAAAAACGGTATTATTGCCGGCTTGGTCATCAGTTGGTCAAGAGCGATAGGAGAATTCGGCTGTGCCTTGATGGTGGCCGGAGCCACCAGAATGGTTACGGAGACCCTGCCGGTTGCACTATTTTTGAATATGTCGATTGGAGATCTGCAAATGGCTATGTCTGCAGCGACCTGCTTAATCGTTATCTCGCTGGTTTCTCTTTTTATTTTTGAAATTGCAGGTGGGAAACAGAATCCTGTTTCCCGCCTTAGTTAAGGGCAGGGAGCGTATCATGATTTGTTTGCGCAATGTGTCCAAGCAGTTGGGTGATTTCCATTTAAAAAATATTGATTTGCGCATTGAGGACAATGAATACTTTGTCATCCTGGGGCCTACCGGTACTGGAAAAACCGTGATTCTGGAAGTGATTGCGGGAATGTACAAACCGGATCGGGGAGAAGTGTGGATCAATGATCGCAATGTCAGCGCGTACGATCCGGAATTAAGGAAGATTGGCTTTGTTTATCAGGATTATATGTTGTTCCCTCACCTTAATGTTCGGAATAATATCATATTCTCCCTGCGGTTAAAGAAAATGCCGGCAGCAATGGTGAAAGAAAAGCTTGAGCAGATGGTCAGCCTTTTAAACCTGGAGCCGTTACTGAACCGTTTCCCGGCTACCTTGAGCGGGGGGGAGCAGCAAAGGGTGGCAATTGCCAGAGCCCTGATTGCAGAACCCGAGGTTCTGTTGCTGGATGAACCGTTGAGTGCGCTGGATCCCCGCAGTAAGGAAGTCTTCCAGCAGGAGCTGAAAAGGATTCATCAGCATATCAAAACCACTACCATACATATTACCCATGATTTTAATGAAGCCCTGGTGTTGGCTGACCGGATGGGGGTCATGTGCAACGGGGAAATTGTGCAGGTAGGCAGTCCCGAGGAAGTGTTTCAAAAACCCAGCAGCCAGTTCGTGGCAGAATTTGTAGGAATAGAGAACATTTACAGCGGAGAGATTACGGAGGTGGAGGGCAGACAATACATTTGCATCGGGCCGGTCAAACTGCGGGTGGCATCCAGCCTGCAGGGGCGGGTCAGGGCCGCCATTCGCGCCGAGGATATTATCATTGCTGCAGAGAAGATAGAAAGCAGCGCGCAAAATATGATCACTGCAAGTGTTGTTGAAATCATTCCCCGGGGCGCTTTTTTTAAACTGGTTTTGGATGCCGGAATTCCACTGGTGGCGCTGGTAACCAGACAAGCCCTGGATGCCATGAAGCTGGTGCCTGGCAAGCAGGTGTGGGCAATTTTTAAAACCACCGCCGTACATATATTTTGAATAAAGTGAAAACAACCTGGCTGCTTCAATAAGAGCAAGGTAATTAGATTGAAGGAGGAACTTGGATGCAATTTATACATGCCCGTGAGGCTTTGAAGAAGGTATTGGCCGAACGGCCGGAACTTAATGCGCTGGAGATTAACATCAACAGCCGGGCACTGAAAAGCGAGGAGGCGATTGGCCATCCAGACCGAGATGACTTTCCCTTGTTGCGAGGCAAGGAAGTTTTGCTACAAGCGGAATTGCCTGGGGGGATCGGCCAGGCTTTTACCGCCGATCCGATTGCCTATCATGGCTCACTGCAAAGTCTGCTGACGCTGCCTGATGATCGCCCCGGAAATCATGCGCTGCTGGTATCAAGTTTGAATGCCTTGCTCAAGAAGCTGGGACAGGCAGACCATACAACTCATTGTCTGAATCATGAACCGGAACTGTGTGCAGATTATATCAGCCATTATATACTGGAAAAGCACGGCCTCTGTAAAGTTGGTATCATTGGTTACCAACCGGCGATTCTGGATCATTGCACCCGGGTATTTGGCGCGTCCAGTGTGCGCATTACTGACTTGAGCGCAGACGTGGTTGGCACAACCCGCTTTGGGGTAAAAGTAATGGATGGTTTAAGTGAAACCGAAAAACTGGTTGAGTTTGCTGATGTTCTACTGCTTACCGGTACTATTTTGGCCAATGGTACGTATTTGGATGTGCTAGGGGAAGTAGGTGAAAAACCTTACTATTTCTTCGGCACGACTTGTGCGGCGCTGGCATATGTGAATAATAAGAACCGCCTATGTCCTTTTTCCAAGTAGCGATGACGACGACAGTGCCTGCAGAACATACTGTATTGTCACAAAAATCCTTATTGCGATTTGGATTATATATTTAACGGGTGAAGCAGGCCAGAATCAATTTGAGAAAAAATCTTGGTAATTCAAGGTTTTATTTCATGCAAAAAATTTACATTTAAAATATGTATTGACAAATAGAATTAGTACAGATACAATTCATAGTACTTATATTTTTTAAAACTGATGAGTCAGAGAAGTAAGCTTGAAGCTGAACT
>JAAYCZ010000235.1 GCA_012729495.1 Syntrophomonadaceae bacterium
AATGTCAATGTTATCGCCGCAGTCAGGGTCGTCTTGCCATGGTCTACGTGTCCTATTGTCCCAATGTTAAGATGCGGTTTTGTCCTTTCGTATTTTGCCTTTGCCATCTCTTGCTCACCTTTCCTTTCAGAATTAAATTTTAACTGGTAATCTGTAATCCATATCTTCTGGCTACTATTTCCCGGGTTTTGGATTCAGGCAATGCAGCATATCCCTTAATTTCCATCGAGAAGTTTGCTCTTCCCTGACTGGCTGATCTTAGGTTGGTTGCATAACCGAACGTTTCCGCCAGTGGTACGAGGCCCTTGATAATCCTTGTAGTCCCGCTTTCCTCTAAGCCCAGCACTCTTCCGCGGCGAGCGTTGAGGTCGGAGATAACATCACCCAGGTATTCGTCAGGGGTTACAATCTCTATCTCCATAATCGGCTCTAAAATTACCGCCTGGGCCTTGCCTAGCACTTCTTTCAGCGCCATGCTGGCTGCAATTTTAAAGGCCTGCTCTGATGAATCTACTTCGTGGAAGGTTCCTCCCACCAGTCTGATTTCGATATCGTCTACCGGATATCCAGCCAGTATACCTGCATGTAAAGCTTCGAGAATTCCTGTCTCTACAGCCGGTACAAATTCTTTGGGTATTGCCTGGTTGCTGCAATCCATGAATACCTTGCCCTGGCCCTGGGCTAGAGGTATTACCTCCAGGATCACGTTGGCATACTGACCGTGCCCGCCGGTTTGTTTGGCAAATGTTGCTTCGGCTTTGGCTTTGCCGGCGACTGTCTCTTTGTAGGCTACCCTGGGTTTGCCTACGTTGGCATTAACCTTAAACTCCCGTAATAGCCGATCTATGATTATTTCCAGGTGTAATTCACCCATTCCGGAAATAATTGTCTGACCGTTTTCAACATCGTATCTGGTCCTAAAACTGGGGTCTTCTTCCGCCAGACGTTTTAGGCTTTCACCTATTCTATCCTGGTCGGCTTTGGTCTTGGGTTCAATAGCAACATCAATCACTGGTTCGGGGAAGTCCATTGACTCCAGAATGATCGGGCGTTCTTCTGTACACAAGGTTTCCCCGGTACTTGTATCTTTAAAACCAACTCCAGCCACTATATCACCAGCACCAGCCTCATCAATTTCCTCACGATGATTGGCGTGCATTCTGAGCAGTTTGCTGATGCGTTCCTTTCTGCCTTTGATAGCATTGAAAACCTGGGAACCAGTTTTAAGCTGACCTGAATAAATCCGGAAATAGGTAAGTTTACCTACGTAAGGATCTGCTGCTATTTTAAATGCAAGTGCACACAGCGGTTCATTCAGGTCTGCAGCTCGGCTGGTTTCTTTCCTGGTTTCAGTATCAATACCGACTACTGGAGGAATATCAACCGGTGAAGGCAGATATTCAACCACCGCATCAAGCAGCATTTGCACCCCTTTATTTTTAAATGAGGATCCGCAAAGTACTGGTACCAAATGGTTGGATATGGTTTGTTTTCTCAAAGAACTCTTGATCTCATTAACTGAGATCGGGGTGGCTTCCAGATATTTTTCCAACAATTCATCATCGTTCTCAGAAATGATCTCCAGTATTTGTTCATGATACCTGGAGGCGATAGTCATTTCCTGCTCGGTCAAATCTCTGGTTAAATAATTTTCTCCACTGCCGTCTTCATATACATAGGCTTTCATCTCAACCAGATCAATAATACCGGTAAAATTTTCTTCATTGCCTATGGGTATTTGCAACGGGACGGCTTTGCTGCCCAGCCGCTCCCGGATCATATTTACCGCTCTGGTAAAATCTGCACCCACTCGATCCATTTTATTGATGAATGCAATCCGGGGAACTTGGTAGCGATCAGCCTGCCTCCATACAGTTTCAGATTGCGATTGTACTCCGGCAACTGCACAAAATATTCCTACGGCTCCATCGAGCACTCGCAGAGAGCGCTCGACCTCCACTGTAAAGTCCACATGTCCGGGTGTGTCGATAATATTGACACAACAATCCTTCCAATAGCAGGCAGTAGCAGCAGAAGTAATCGTAATTCCACGCTCCTGCTCCTGACACATCCAGTCCATCGTGGCAGTACCTTTATCAACCTCGCCCAATTTATGGACTTTGCCGGTATAGAATAACATTCTCTCCGTGGTGGTGGTTTTGCCGGCATCAATATGAGCCATTATACCAATATTTCTAATGGCAGCTAAATCTGATTGCACAAGCATTTATGCTCTCTCCAGCATTTGGCCTACCAGCGGTAATGGGCAAACGCTCTGTTGGCTTCAGCCATCTTGTGGGTATCTTCTCTCTTTTTGACAGAAGCGCCGCTGCCGTTGGCTGCATCCATTATTTCACCAGCCAGGCGTTCGGACATCATCTTTTCACCGCGTTTGCGAGTATAGCTTATCAGCCATCTGATCGCCAATGTTTGTCTTCTGTCTGCTCTTACTTCCACCGGAACCTGATAGTTGGCTCCACCCACTCTTCTGGCTCTGACTTCAACAATGGGGGTAATGTTTTTCATGGCTTCTTCAAAAACCTGCATCGGGTCTTTGCCGGTCTTCTTTTCTATTATAGCGAAGGCATCATAGCAAATTCTCTCAGCCAAGCTTTTTTTCCCGTCCCACATTACCTGGTTGACCAGTTTGGTGAAGATCTTACTGTTATAAATCGGATCCGGCAGCACGTCTCTTTTGGGAACAGCCCCTTTTCTAGGCATATTATTGAATCCTCCTATTTCTTCACTTTCGGACGTTTGGTTCCATATTTAGATCTGGCCTGCAAGCGGTTCTGAACACCGGATGCATCGAGAGTACCTCTTATAATATGGTATCTTACACCTGGCAAGTCCTTAATTCTGCCACCTCTGATAAGAACCACGGAATGCTCCTGTAAGTTATGACCTATACCTGGAATATAAGCGGTAACCTCTATTCCGTTGGTTAATCTTACCCTGGCAATTTTACGCAGTGCTGAGTTTGGTTTCTTAGGGGTGGTTGTATATACACGCGTACATACGCCTCTTTTCTGCGGACAGCTTTTCAGGGCTGGTGCTGTTGATTTTTTTGTTACTTGTTGACGTCCTTTTCTAACCAGTTGATTTATAGTTGGCATATCTGCACCTCCTTCCCCGTTTTAATCAATCAGTAACGCTGCTGCTGCCGCACCTACTTCAATGCTGCAGGCATTACCCAGTTGTTCCATTTTATTAACTCCTTCAATCTCTACCTGATATTGTTGGCAGAGAACTCGCAGAGAACTTGTTATATGAGGCTCGGCATCATCAGCGAGATATACTCTTTTGGTCTGGCCTTTGATAATGGCTTTTTTGACCTGTTTGGTTCCAATTACCTTTTTGCCCTCCCGTAGCTCGTTTAATGACAATCCTGTTCCTCCTCCCGACAAGCAAACCTCATTTCAGTTAATTTATGAGCTTATTTGTCGCGCACCTTAACATTTTAGCATCAAGGTTCTGCACAGTCAAATTAAATTTAAGGAGAATCAGGCTTTCCTGCTTATTTATTTAAACAGGAAAGCCCCCGCATCGTTATGCGATTTTAGACTGCTTAAATCATTCAGCCAATAATTCAGATTCAACGTTTTCTATAACATCAACATTTTTGTATATAGAATAACCGGTTCCAGCAGGAATCAGTTTACCGATGATAACATTTTCCTTAAGCCCAATCAGGCTGTCAATCTTACCCTTGATAGCCGCTTCCGTAAGAACTTTGGTCGTTTCCTGGAAAGATGCCGCGGACAGGAACGAATCTGTGTTCAAGGAGGCTTTGGTAATACCCAGCAGCATAGGCGAACAGACGGACGGCAGACCCCCGTCAATAATCGCACGGTGGTTTTCTTCTTCAAAATAGGCCACATCGACAAAGGCTCCGGGCAGATGGGTTGTATCACCAGAATCTTCAATTTTAACTCTCTTCATCATTTGCCGGATCATAATCTCAATGTGTTTGTCACTGATATCAACGCCCTGGGAACGATATACCTTTTGTACCTCCTGTAATAAGTAACGCTGTACGGCCTGAACTCCTTTGGTTTTTAAAATATCATGGGGATTAAGCGGTCCTTCAGTCAAGGCATCGCCGATATCAACCCAATCGTCTTCCTGCACCTTTAACCGGGAACCATAATGTACCAGTGCAGAGGCCAGGATTTCCTCATTGTCACCTAATATCTGCACCTCACGGCGTCCTTTGCTCTCACCCATTCTTATTCTGCCGGAAGCTTCGGCCACCAGTGCCTGCCCTTTAGGCTTGCGAACTTCAAAAAGCTCCTCCACCCGTGGCAGACCGCGGGTTATATCTTCACCAGCAACCCCGCCGGTATGGAAGGTGCGCATGGTCAACTGGGTACCTGGCTCACCGATTGATTGTGCCGCCAGAATTCCAACGGCTTCGCCTATTTCAACATCATATCCGGTAGCCAGATTACGGCCGTAGCATTTTTTACATACTCCATGAGGAGTTTTACAGGTCAGCACGCTGCGAATCTTTACCCGGTTAATTCCGCTGCGTTCAATGGCGTAGCCCTGTTCGTCATTAATCATCTGATTTTCTTCCACCAGTATTTCACCGGTTTCAGGATGAATAATCGCATCTACCGATACCCGGCCGATAATTCTTTGGTTAAGGGGCTCAATCAGTTGTGATCCTTCCATGATTTTTTCAACCCAGATTCCTTCAACTGATTCACAATCTTCTTCTCTTACGATAACATCCTGAGACACATCAACCAAGCGGCGGGTCAGGTAACCTGAGTCTGCTGTACGTAAAGCTGTATCGGCCAAACCTTTACGGGCTCCATGGGTGGAAATAAAATATTCCAGAACCGTCAGCCCTTCACGGAAGTTGGCCTTTATCGGCAAATCTATGATTTTTCCCTGCGGATCCGCCATCAGACCACGCATACCGGCCAGCTGTCTTATCTGCTGGAAGTTGCCACGGGCACCGGAAGTAGCCATCATATAAACAGGATTATCTTCTTCCAAAGATTGTTTTAAAGCTTCGGTTACCTCTTCAGTGGCCTCATTCCATATTTCAACCACCTGCGCGTGTCTTTCATCTTCAGTAATCAGTCCCATCAGGAAATCCTGTTCGATCGCGTCAACTTCTACATCTGCATCAGCTAGAATGGCTTCTTTTTCAATGGGAGTCTGGAAATCAGTTACACCTACACTCAGCCCGGCCCGGGTAGAAAAATTGAATCCCAGTCGTTTTATTCCGTCCAGCATCTCTGCTGTCCTGGCGTTGCCTTCCAAGCGATAGCATTCATAAACGATGTTGCCCAGTTTCTTTTTATCAATGGTTTCATTATAGTAACCAAGGCTGTCGGGAATAATTTCATTAAAAATAACTCTGCCCACAGTAGTTTCATTTATATAATAGAGTGATTTGATTTCACTACCGGTTTCATCGGCTTTTTTGATCATTTCCGGAGTCATTTTCATCCTCACCAGAATCTTTTCGTGCAACTGAATATTTCCCAATTCGAAAGCCATCTGTGCTTCATGGGAGCTGCTGAATGCTCTGGGGTTTTTACCTTTGCTCCAATCTTCCGAGCTAACATAGGTCAGATAGTATACCCCAATAACAATATCCTGAGTTGGCGTAACAACTGGTTTACCGTCTTTGGGATTTAAAATATTATTGCTGGCCAGCATCAGCAAGCGGCATTCGGTTTGTGCTTCCGCCGACAACGGTACATGAACCGCCATCTGGTCGCCGTCAAAGTCAGCATTGTAAGCCGTACATACCAGGGGATGCAACTGCAGGGCACGTCCTTCCACCAGCACCGGTTCAAAGGCCTGTATGCCGAGTCGATGCAGCGTAGGCGCACGGTTTAACATAACTGGATGTTCCTTTATAACGTCATCCAATATGTCCCATACTTCCTCCCGGCCTCTTTCCACCATCTTTTTAGCACTTTTAATATTGGTGGCAATACCCCGGTCAACCAGTTTTTTCATAACAAATGGTTTGAACAATTCAAGCGCCATTTCTTTAGGTAACCCGCACTGGTGCATGGCTAGTTTAGGTCCGACTACAATAACTGATCTTCCCGAGTAGTCAACCCTTTTACCCAACAGATTCTGGCGGAAACGACCCTGCTTGCCCTTGAGCATGTCACTTAAAGATTTCAGGGGACGGTTACCTGGACCGGTTACAGGTCTGCCGCGGCGTCCATTATCTACCAGGGCATCAACTGCTTCCTGCAACATGCGTTTTTCATTGCGCACGATTATATCCGGCGCACCGAGATCCAGCAGCCGTTTGAGACGATTGTTGCGGTTGATTACCCGGCGGTACAGATCATTTAAATCGGAAGTAGCGAAACGTCCTCCATCCAGTTGTACCATCGGCCTCAGTTCCGGTGGTATAACCGGCAGAACATCCAGAATCATCCACTCGGGATTATTGTTGGACAGCCGGAAGGATTCAGTTACTTCCAGTCGTTTTATGCCGCGTCCTTTTCTTTGTCCGGTGCTGGTAGCAATTTCTTCTTTCAGTTCCTGCGACATAACCTCCAGATCAACTTCAGTCAGCAGTTCCTTAACCGCTTCGGCCCCTATTGCGGCGTGGAAGCTTTCCCCGTATCTTTCTCTATTTTCCCTGTATTCACGTTCATTCAGAAGTTGTTTCTTGAGCAGCGGCGTATCGCCGGGATCAATAACGATATAGTTAACAAAGTAGATAACTTTCTCCAAAACCTTGGGGGACATATCCAACAGCAAACCCATGCGGCTGGGGATACCTTTTAGGTACCAGATATGACATACCGGGGCTGCCAGTTCAATATGCCCCATACGTTCCCTTCTTACTTTGGAGGTAGTAACCTCTACTCCGCAACGATCACAAACAATGCCTCTGTGGCGAACCCTTTTATATTTGCCGCAATGACATTCCCAATCTTTTACCGGTCCAAATATTTTTTCACAGAACAATCCTTCTTTTTCCGGTCTTAGAGTACGGTAATTTATAGTTTCAGGTTTTTTAACCTCACCGCTGCTCCAGGATCGGATTTGTTCAGGAGAAGCCAGGGATATTTTGATCCGTTCAAAATTATTGACATCTAACAAATCAGTCTCTCCCTTCCAGAAGATGTGCTTACTTGGTCATTCACGTAATCGTAACAATGATTTGAAATTTTTCTAAGTTAAATCATCGTCAGGATCAGGGGTTGAAAACTCCTTGTCATCCAAATCTATTTGGTCAATATCTTCCTCCGGTTCAAATTCATCATCAAGTACCTTATCCGCCTCACCGTCATGAGCCATGGGTACATCCGGCAGATCCATTCCCAATTCGATGGCTTTTTCCCTTTCATTGAGGGCAAAGTCTACATCCTTGATCTGGATCTCATGGTCATCGTTGGACAGTATTTTTATATCCAGCGCCAAACTCTGCAGTTCTTTGATCAAGACTTTGAAACCCTCCGGTACTCCAGGTTCAGGAATATTTTCACCTTTAACAATAGATTCGTAGGTTTTTAGCCGTCCCTGAACATCATCTGATTTTACGGTCAGGATTTCCTGCAAGGTATAGGCTGCACCGTATGCTTCCAGCGCCCATACTTCCATTTCCCCAAAGCGCTGTCCGCCGAACTGGGCTTTACCTCCCAACGGTTGCTGGGTAACCAGCGAATACGGTCCGATCGAACGGGCATGGATTTTATCATCAACCAAATGGGCCAGTTTCAACATATAAACATAACCAACCGTTACTTCATGGTCAAACTTTTCTCCGGTCCGTCCGTCACGCAGAACTGCTTTGCCACTGACCGGCAAACCGGCCTGTTTGCGCAGCTCGGCAATATCTTCTTCGGTAGCCCCATCAAATATGGGCGTAGCAATTTTTATTCCCAGTTCGTTGGCAACCCAGCCCATGTGACATTCAAGAATCTGTCCGATATTCATACGGGATGGTACACCTAAGGGGTTAAGCACAATCTGTACCGGGGTTCCATCTTCCAGGAAAGGCATATCCTCCTCAGGAAGGATTCTGGATATAACGCCCTTGTTACCATGACGTCCGGCCATTTTGTCTCCCTCGGAAATCTTTCTCTTCTGGGCAATATATACGCGCACGAGGCGATTTACGCCAGGTGGCAGCTCGTCCCCGTTTTCACGCGAAAAACGTTTTACTGCCACTATTTTACCTGCCTCCCCATGCGGAACCCGCAGAGAAGAATCTCTTACTTCGCGTGCTTTTTCTCCGAATATAGCCCGCAGTAATCTTTCTTCAGGAGTTAGTTCAGTTTCGCCTTTGGGTGTAACCTTACCGACCAGTATATCGTCGGGCCGAACTTCTGCACCAACCCTGATTACACCCTGATCATCCAGATTTTTCAACATCTCCTCGGAAACATTAGGGATATCACGGGTGATTTCTTCAGGGCCCAGTTTGGTGTCCCGAGCCTCGCACTCATATTCTTCTATATGAATTGAGGTAAATACATCTTCCTTGACCAATTTCTCAGAAAGCAAAATGGCGTCTTCATAGTTATATCCTTCCCAGGGCATAAACGCTACCATAACGTTGCGTCCCAGGGCCAGTTCTCCATTACCGGTACTGGGGCCGTCTGCAATAATTGAATCAGCTTCTATGCGCTGCCCGGATTTTACTATCGGACGCTGATTATAACAGGTTCCCTGATTGGAACGGACAAATTTCAGCAACATATACGTCTGACTGGTGCCGTCATCAGCATCAATGATGATCCTGGAGGCACTGGCGTTCCTTACTACACCTGATTTCTTGGCAATAACTACCGCTCCTGAATCCTTGGCCGCCTTGTACTCAAGTCCGGTACCCACAATCGGGGCCTCAGTTTTAATTACCGGAACAGCCTGTCGCTGCATATTGGCCCCCATCAAGGCCCGGTTGGCATCATCATTTTCCAGAAATGGAATCAGCGAAGTTGCCACACTGAATACCTGTTTGGGAGATACGTCCATATAATCTATTTTGTTAACCGGTACTTCGAGAATTTCTTCCCCATACCTTACTTCTACTCTTTCCCCTTTGAATTTGCCTTTGCTGTCCAGCGGTGTATTAGCCTGGGCAACTATAAATTCTTCTTCTTCATCAGCAGAGAGATAATGGATCTCGTTCAAGACCTGGCCTTTTTTCTTGTCCACCTTGCGGTAGGGGGTTTCTATAAAACCAAAATCATTGATTCGGCCATATGTAGCCAGAGAACCAATCAAACCAATATTGGGACCTTCAGGGGTCTCAATCGGACAAATACGCCCATAGTGCGAGTGATGCACGTCGCGCACCTGAAAGCCTGCCCTTTCACGGGTCAAACCTCCCGGTCCCAGTGCGCTCAACCTTCTTTTGTGAGTAAGTTCAGCCAGGGGATTGGTCTGATCCATAAACTGTGACAACTGTGAACTGCCGAAAAATTCCTTGACGGCAGCGGTAATAGGCCGAATGTTGATCAATACCTGAGGAGTGAGTGTTTCCACATCGTGAATACTCATCCTTTCCCGGACTACTCTTTCCATTCTGACCAGACCGGTGCGGAATTGATTTTGCAACAATTCACCGATGGATCTTAATCTGCGGTTGCCGAGATGGTCAATAACATCGGTTTTACCTTCGCCTTTTATCAATTTCAAAATATAACTGATCGTAGTAATTATATCTTCATGGGTTAGATTGCGGATTTCCACCGGAGTATTAAGCCCCAGTTTCTTGTTGACTTTGTATCTGCCAACGACCGCCATATCATAGCGGCGAGGATCAAAAAACAGATTTTTCAATAGTTGTTCAGCAGCATCCTCAGTCGCAATTTCACCCGGCCGTAAACGACGATAAAACTCAATCAAGGCTTCCTTTTTATTAGTAGTTGTGTCCTTATCCAAGGTACGGACAATGGCTTCTTCATTGTCAAATAATTCCAGGATAGCCTCGTTGCTTTCATAGCCTAATGCCCGAAGCAGTACGGTTACGGGAATTTTCCTGGTCTTATCGATGCGGGTATATATTATCCCGGCGCTGTCCATTTCCAGTTCAAACCATGCACCGCGATTAGGAATTATTGTTGCCCCATAAAGGCTATTGCCGGCGGCATCCATTTTTTCGTTGAAATACACGCCTGGCGATTTAACCAGCTGACTTACCACAACTCTTTCCGCGCCGTTAATAATAAATGTTCCTTTGTCAGTCATTAACGGCAGATCTCCCATATAGACTTCCGACTCCTTTATTTCTCCGCTTTCCTTGTCACTGAGCCGGACCTTTAATTTTAAGGGAGCCTGATAACTTACGTCCCTTTCCTTGCACTCCTGCACCTCATACTTGGGTTCACCCAAACTGTAATCAATAAAATCCAATTCCAGATGACCGGTAAAATCTGAGATGGGGAATACCTCCTGCAGGGCAGTTCTTAATCCTGTTTTAAGGAACCATTCGTAGGAACTTAGTTGGACCTGAATGAGATTGGGAAGTTCGAGTACATCAACGATCTGCGAATAGGTGAGCCTTTCGACATTACCATATTGCACCATGTGCGCCATTCACTTCACCCCTTATAAAAGTTGGCTAAAGAGGAAAAGCAAGGCCTAACCGTAATAAACCTTGCTTTTATTTTCAAAGCATAAATCACTTAACTCTTTGCACGACAATACCATTATACATCTACAATGGCAATTACTAATGTTATCATATAACATTTTCCCAGTCAAGAAATGTATATAATTCTTTATAAAAAAAGTATTATGAAAAATATCTTCATTGGTTTAAATATTTCTCTGGATTTACTTTATATCTTGTTGGTTAAACGCTGCCTACTAATCCTCCTCTTCTTCCTCAATAACGATATTGTCCAATGAATAAGTTTCTTCAATGATCTGACTAACTTTATGCATCCTTCTTACAAAGAAAATAGCCAGAAATATAACTCCCAGACTAAGTATACTAATGCCTAAACCTAATCCGTCTACCATGATAACTCTGAAAATAAAATCCTGACCGAAACTATGTCCCGGATTCTCAATCTCCCAATAAACAATGTTTTTATTTTTTGCGGCAGCCGAACTGTCAAGAATAATGCCGGGGACATTCATTTCCAGCCGCATGGTTTGATTTTGGTCAAGACCAGAATAAAGGGTATCTTTTTGTGCTTCCGGCAGAGCAGTAAGAGTTATTATTTTACAGCAAAGCAGATCTTTAACCGTTGCCTGCAGGGGTAATTTATCAGTCAGGTTGTTATAAGCTTTCCAGTTTGCCACATTGCGGCTGAAAACAATCTCATTGCCGGAGCGGCTTACTTGCCAGTCCGAACCTTCATTTATCGGTTCCTCCCCGCTGATTGCAACCTTTTCCAGCAGAGCTCCATTTTCCTCCCAATCAATCTGCCAATTAGTGGTGGCCAAGGCTGCCGGATTGAAACACAGACACAAAAAAAGAACTAAAAGAACTGCCGGAATATATTTCCTCATTTTTATCATTCCCCTCATTTCTGAATCTATACCTAATATTATAACAATAATCCAATTTAGACCATAATTTTAGTTTTTTTCTATAGGAAAAATCGGGATCTAAATCAATCAATCCCGTCAATAGCATAATCACCCCGCCCTTCCGACCCAGATGGTTTATCGGAAGTTAAGGCTCTATCTTTATCAGAAATTTGAAATGCCATATACTAATTACTAGTATATGGCAATTTAAGATAGTAAGCACTCAAATTTTTTATTGATGATGATTAAAGGAAAATTCTTAGCATATTTAGCATATAATGATTCATTAAAAAGGAATTCGATTGGTGCGCGCCCAGATTTTCATTTCTTTGGCTGTTTTAATCAATTCATCGCGAAAATCAGGGTGGGCAATACTGATTATTGATTCTGCCCTACCCCAAATGGAACGGGCTTTCATATTTACTTTTCCATATTCGGTCACAACATAATGAACCTGGGTACGCGGAACGGTGACGATACCTCCTGGAGTCAGCAGCGGTTTTACCCGGGATTGTATGTTGCCTTCCTTGTCCTTATAGGTTGATGAAAAAGCCAAAAAGCTTTTACCGCCCTTGGAATGAAAAGCGCCAACTACAAAATCAAGCTGACCGCCGGTACCGGATATTTGTCTCATTCCCGATGATTCGGAACAGACCTGGGTGAAGAGATCGATTTCGAGTATGTTGTTGATCGATACGACTTTATCATTTTTGGCTACGTCTTCCGGACTGTTGGTAGTGTAAACAGCTGATGATGCACACTGGGGATTGTCATCTAAAAAGTCATATGTGTCTCTGGT
>JAAYCZ010000236.1 GCA_012729495.1 Syntrophomonadaceae bacterium
TGCAGCAATTCCAGCGTTCCTGGGCGTTGTCACAGAAGTTTGGGCTGCAATCACTGGATGATGAAAACGGCGTAGAAAGTTTGCAGACCAATACCTATCCCTTTGCCAATCCGCTGCTCTCCGATGACGGCCAAATACTGGTCTACGTTTACGACGGGGACAGTAATGAGATCGAAAACACCCGGATATACTGGAGCAGCCTCCAGGAAGGCAAATATCCCCAAGGTGTTCCGCTTGCCGCTGAGATGACCAGCTTTGGCGATTCCCAGTTGCAATTAGCCGGCAATGAGGATTTTGCCGCCGCGGCGTGGGTTGCCCAGAGCCAAACCATACCCCGGGAAGCGGGGCAGGAAATCAGTAATGCAGATATCGCTTTGTTGAGCAATGGCACCGAAGTAGTAGCGTCAGTTTATGACAACCGCCAATGGGTGACGACCCGGCTCAGCCAGAACAGTACTCCGGATATGGCGCCGGCAGTAGCGGTAAATGACAACCGGGTGCTGGTTGCCTGGCGCAGTGTTTATGCGGCGGATGCCAACCGGCCTTTGGAATTCAACGGTACCGACAACATTCTTTACCGGATATATGACCGGGGAAATAAAGCATGGGGTGAGACCAAGACCCTGTACAACGGCAGCAATGGAGCGGTGAAAGCCCTCGAAGCCGCCATGCTGGAGGATGGTACGGCAGCGCTGACCTATTCCCTGGATACGTCTGTGGATACCGAAGGCAGTGACCATTTGCTCACCGTTTCCGATGACGGCAAAAAAGTAAGCAGCGGCATGGAAATCGTCTATGCGGTCATTAACCCGGAAGGAACGTTGTTGAAAAACGTACGAGTGAGTAACGATGCCTTTTTGGATGAAAACCCCCAATTGACAAGCGTTGCTTTTGATGACGAGGGGGAGCGTTTTGTGCTCGGTTGGTACAGCATTCATGACGCTGATGGAATCAGCCGCAATGATATCCGCTTGTGTGCATTTGACCGCTACGGCACGATATATCCGGATTTTATTGACAGCATTAGCAGCATTAACAACCATGCCAATGTGAATATCAGTTCCAATTTTATATTTAGCAAAAATGCCAAGAAGATTGATCAACTATCTATTCTATGGAAAGAGCCGGCGGATACTGCAATTACCGAAGGAGATACTGTCAAAGCGGACAAGGATCTGCTGAAGGCGGTCAAGTTCATTGAAGAAAACGGAAAAATTTATATTACCTCAACATTGGATGTAGCGACGATGAGTAATTTTACTCTGATCGATCATTACGATGCCTGGTGTCCGGATCAAGATACGGTCAAGGCAGTTATTCTGGGTACAAATTACGATAATGGTTACCGGGAAAACAAGATCCCCATAGTAGTAAACGGAGAGAGCACGGAGCAAATTATTTATACCCCGATTGCCCGCTCTGACCTGTATACGGCCACCGCAACCTATGAGAACAAAATGACAGTCAATTCTGTGGCGGTAGATTATCGCACCATCCAACCAGGCTTACGGATACCGGTCCAGTTTAATCTGTTCAATGCCGGCGTACAGCCAATTGATAATATAACCATACAAATCGGGGATAATATCACCGAGTTTAACCAGGGACTGTTTTTATTACCCAATGACAGCATCACACTGACCGCCGATTATGATATCCCAGCAGATCAGATCATCAATCCGGACTACAACATCACCGCCCACTTCAGCAGCATGATGCCGACCCTGGGCAAGCAATATTCGATTACCGACACCTTGTATCTTGATGTACCGGATGTTGGCATAGCCAACACGGAGATTATAAGGGAAGAAAATGGCCGGCGGGTTATCCAGGTAAAGCTATACAACAATGGGGCTGCCTTAGCGGGAAGTTCGCGCCATGTCAAAATAGGGCTTTTCAGCGATCCGGAGTGCACCCAGCTGCTGGAGATGGTAAACGGTCAGGAAGAGGGCGTTCCCTTCAGTGTGGACCCGGGTGATTTTGGCTTGATTGATGCCGGCGCTTATACCCGCCAATTCGTCTTTGATATTGCCGGACACGTGATGCTGGGCAATGAGATTCCGGAAAACGGCGTGCAGATCTTTGTTAAGGCCTGGGCGGAAGAAACGCTTCTTACCGGTGAAACAGCGGCTAATCTGGAACTGATCGAATACTATCGCCATAACAATATTTCTACGGTACTTTTTGAAAGCTTGCTGGTTCGCAATGATTATCAACCCGTGACCCTGACCACTCAAATGCACTGTGAAGGGGGTTCATCCACGGTACTTGTCGATTTGAAAAACAATGCCCTGGCCAACCGCCATAGCGGCAACCTTATCGTCAGCCTGTTGGATAAAAATGGCCGCATCATTGATACCAAACGCAGCTATAATCGGTTCTTATTGGGGGCGGGTCTCATCAATCTGGCTGGAGAAGAATCCTCCCAGTCGGTCTTTACCTTTGACCGTGAGGGGGCAGCGGTGATGGTTACCTACGCCGACGTGAACGAAGAGGAAGAGGATAATACGGGCTTATCGTCCCATTTCATGCGGGGCATACCGCTACAGTTGGTACAAGGCCAGCAGGAGTATTTTTATGAAACGGAAAACCTGACCTCCACGTTCATCAACATCGCCGCCCAAGACCCGGCTGCTGCCATCAAAGTCAATGGTCTGCCGACAGATTTGGGCAGTGCGGTGGTTGATCTGCACCATGGCATCAATACGATTGTCATAACCGTAACTTCAGCAGACGGTACGGTTACCGATACATATACGGTAACTATCAACAACCATATGCAGCAGCCCCCCGGTCAGGATGGCAGTCAGTCAGGCTCTGGCGCATCAGGTGATGCCCGGACAGGGATTATCGTTACTTCGGAACAAAAACAAGGGGTCAGGTTATTTAGCATCAGGATTGATAACAATTTGTTGGCTTCCGCAGGCGGAAGAGCAAGCGCAGCGGTGCCGGCTGAAAATGCCGGCCCGGGAACGGTAGCGGTCAGGGTTTATCCCGACGGCAGCGAAGAGATTATACCGATGGCATTACTCAGGAATGGACAGATGATAATCCCCGTAAACGGATCAATGACAATTAAATTAAAGGACAATATCCCCGCATTTAATGACATACAGAACCATTGGGCGAGGGAAGAGGCGTTATTTGTAGGGGCCAGAAATTTGTTTGCCGGCATCGATAATGTCAACTTTGGCCCGGACATGACCATGACCAGAGGAATGCTGGTAACGGTTCTGGGACGGCTGGGCAACATCGATCCCGGCGAGTTTACTGAATCCCGCTTCCGGGATGTGGATGCGAATGCCTATTATGCTCCCTACATAGCTTGGGCGAAACAAGCGGGAATCGTCAACGGAACCGGTGATAACAGATTTGCCCCGGACGAACCGGTTACACGGGAACAGCTGGCGAAAATGTTGGTAAATTACGTTGCCTTGGTACAGCTTACTCTGCAAACAACTATGGAATCCGATGGGTTTGCGGATCATGAAAATATCAGTAATTATGCCCGGGAAGCCATAAAAATCATGCATCAGGCCGGTATCATCAACGGCCGGGAAGATAACCGCGTTGATCCGCAAAATAGCGCCACCAGAGCAGAAGTAGCCGCCATGCTGGCCAGACTGATCAGAAATGTTATGCAATAAACGATTAATGGTTGTGCCGTATGGCGCAACCATTAATTATCAGGGGGTACCTGGTGAGTATAGGATATGCTTGTCTGACCATTGGGGTACGGGATACTGATTTTAAAAGCTGTATGCTGAAAAATGTCAGTGAGGCCAAACTTATAGAACTAATTGGCCATAATCTGCATTCTCTGGAAAAAGTAATCGACTACAACCTGGCCAACCGCATCAATCTTTTCAGAATCAGTTCTGATCTGATCCCGTTCGGCTCCAGCCCGGCCAATCCGCTTCCCTGGGAAGAGATATTTTCTGCCCAACTGCAGCAAATAGGATTAAAAATTAAACAAAGCGGCATGAGGGTATCCATGCATCCCGGACAGTACACGGTATTGAATTCACCCGATGCAGGCGTGGTGTCCCGGGCCATGGAAGATCTTACCTATCATGCCCGGGTGCTGGATAGCCTGGGAACCGACGTAAAACATAAAATTGTTCTGCATATAGGCGGCGTTTATAACGACAAAGAAAAGGCGATCAACCGATTTATTTCTCACTGCCGGCAGTTGGACCCGGCGGTTAAACGCAGGCTGGTGCCGGAGAATGATGACCGCTCCTACAGTATCGAAGAAGTGCTGGAAATCGGAACGAGGCTTAAAGCACCGGTCGTATTTGATAATTTGCATCATGCCATTAATCCTTCCGCAGACAAGATGAGCGATGCTGACTGGATCAAACAATGCCAAAAAACATGGCAGTCCGGAGATGGACGGCAAAAAATCCATTATTCCCAGCAGAATAAGGAGAAAAAACCCGGTTCCCATTCTGATACGATTGAAATCAATGAATTTATGCATTTTTATGATTCTGTGGCGGGTGATAATCTTGATGTCATGCTGGAGGTGAAAGATAAGAATCTTTCTGCCTTGAAATGCATCAACTGCACCGCTGCCGATAAAAGCATTAAGTATTTGGAAAAAGAGTGGAGCAGGTACAAGTATACCGTTTTGGAACGCTCCCCTGCAGCTTATCAGGAAATCCGCCGCTTGCTCCGTATTAAAACCGAGTACCCTGCGCTTGCTTTCTATACCACATTGGAAGCTGCCCTGCAAAGTCCGCTTGAAACCGGTCATGCAATCAACGCTGCCCAGCATGTCTGGGGGTACTTCAAGGATGTTGCCACAGCCAACGAAAAGGAGACCTTTCTAAAAAACATAAATCATTATCAATCAGGTAATACTGGCAATGGCAGCCTGAAAAAATATTTGTGGAAAATGGCGGTCAAATACCGCTGTTCTTACTTGCTTGATGCTTATTATTTCATTTTTTAGAAGGAGGAAGGATGATGGGCCAGCAAAAAGAATCCAATGTTATTAAAATTCTGGTTTTAGTTACTTATCTGGCCATGGTGGCGGTAAACGCACTGGCCAATATTTTACCCATCAATGGCGTCAATACCGGGCAGGTTTCTGCTTCCTATCCCAACCTTTTCGCCCCGGCCGCAGTCACCTTTGTCATCTGGGGAGTCATCTATGTGCTGCTGGCCGGATACACCCTGTATCATGCAGGTTTATTCCGCGCCTGGCAAGATGCTGATAAAGGCGAACTGCTGAATAAAATCGGATTACTGTTTGCCGTTTCTTCACTGGCTAATATTGCCTGGATCTTTTCCTGGCACTACTTTAAGATTTCGCTGTCTATGCTTTGGATGATCGTCATTCTTCTTTGTTTGATCGCCATCGTACGCAATATTAGTAAGACACGGCTTTCCCGGCGGGAAAAGATATTTATCAAGCTGCCCTTCAGCATCTACTTCGGCTGGATTACGGTGGCTACCATTGCCAATGCCGCCACCCTTTTGGTTAGTTGGAACTGGAACGGTTTCGGAATAGCGGAACCCATCTGGACGGTTATTATCCTTCTGGTGGGAGTGCTGATCGGTGCGGCAACAACGATCACAAACCGGGATATTGCCTACGGACTTGTAATTGTTTGGGCATATGCGGGCATTTACAGCAAACATATTTCAGCCGCCGGTTTTGCCGGTCAGTATCCGATAGTTATCAATACGGTGATCGTTTGTATCGTTCTGATGCTGGCTACCATAATCTACGTTTTTAGCAAACGGAAACGGGAAAGATATTCATTCTGAAGCAGCGATCGATCATAAAGACAGCAAAAACGTCCCCTGGCCGGGAACGTTTTTTGGGGGAGGGGAATTCTGTTGGAGCAAAAACTCAAAAAGCATCAATAAATTATTCGATTTTATTGGTTCTGCGCCAGATTTTCATTTCATCAGCCGCTTTGATCAGTTCATCCCGGAACTGGGGATGGGCCAGTCTGATCAGCCCTTCGGCGCGTTCATAAGTGGATTTGCCTTTAAACTGTTCAATTCCGTACTCAGTGGCTACATACTGAACCAGGGAGCGGGGCAGGGTTACGATCGTCCCCGGTGCAAGGGTCGGCATTATACGGGACTGCAGAGTGCCTTCCTTGTCCGTATAGGTCGAATCAAAACAAATGATTCCCTTGCCGCCGTGGGAATTGAAAGCACCCAGGATAAAATCAAGCTGCCCGCCGGTTCCGGACACCTGTCTGGTTTTAACGCTTTCTGAGGCTACCTGCGAAAACAGATCTATCGCCAGGGCATTGTTTATTGCCACTACTTTATCATTTAAGGCAATAATCCGGGGATCGTTGGTGTAGTTAACCGGATAAATAGCACATACCGGGTTGTTATCAAGGAAGTCATACAACTTCTGGGTGCCCAGCGCAAAGGTGTAGACCATTTTGTTTTTGTCGATGGTTTTCCTGGCACCGGTTACAAGGCCCTTATCATAGAGATCAACACAGGCGTCCGTCATCATTTCACTGTGGATTCCCAGGTCTTTTAAATCACTGTCGGCAATCAGGGCCCCGACTGCATTGGGGAGTCCCCCGATGCCAAGCTGCAGGCAGGCTCCGTCTTCAATCTCTTTGATGAGAATGTCGGCTATTTTCTGTTCGGTTGCGGTCGGGACTGCAGGAGAAAGCTGCCGCAGCGGGGTGTTGTTGCCTTCCACCACATAATCGACCTGGGAAATGTGCACCGATTCCTGATTGCCGCCCAGACAAACCGGTACCGAATGGTTGACTTCAACAATTTTTATTTTGGTTTTTTCCATAACCGCCGGGGTAATTGAATTGGAAGGACCCAGGTTAAAATAACCGCGCGCATCCATGGGGCTGACAGAGAAAAAACCAACATCAATATCGTAATACTTCTTAATAATTCGTGAACCTTGATGATAAGTATTGGGAATATAGTTGCACAGATTGTGATCATGCAATTTGCGCGATACAATTCCAAAATGCAGATCCGTTAGTACGAAATGTTCCCTTTTGGGGTCAGCCAACACTACCTGGGGCGGTGAAGTATAACATACACCGGTAACTTTGACATCCTGCAGTTCGTTTACCCGTTTGGCCAGGGCTTCATCGAGTGCATGCGGAAACATGGTGAACTCTCCATAGGCGATTTGATCACCTGATTTCACCATCGCTGCGGCCTGATCGGCAGTAATCTTTTTCTGGTCATATTGCCATTTGATAATATCTCCCATTCTGTCACGCTCCTTAATGTTTAGATTGCTTTTAATATTTCTGTATCTGGAAGATTTTGTTTTCAAAAAGGTTATGCAATAAATGGTTTATTTAATCATGGTAATATAGTATATATTTATAATACTAGCTTGTGCAAATATTAACAAGCATTTGGTGGGAGAATTTATAACCGTTTTATTGCATCAATATAAGGTTAAAAAAGGAGTATGGTTATGTTGCCCGGGATTACCGATTATAAACTGCTTTTGCTTTACCTGATTATAGTTAACATGATTTGTTTTTTGCTTTTTTACGTTGATAAAAGGCGCGCTCAAACCGGCAGGTACAGAATACGGGAACGCGATCTGTTTTTATGGGCAATCGCAGGCGGAGCACCAGGCGGCTGGCTGGGCATGTACCTGTTTCGTCACAAGACCCGGCATTTAAAATTTAAATTTGGTTTACCATTGATTATCCTGTTACAGATGGGAATAATTTATTTCATAATCGGTCAGGGAAGAATATAAGCAATTTATTTTTTGCGATTTTGATTACAAATCCAGAATCCACCGTTATTTTTCGCATGTACAACCCTATTTTCAGAATCCGAGTTATACCTTGCACAAAAAGCCTGATTATGATACCATATTTCTGCAGCGAGTGCGGAGCCGTGGTGTAGCGGTTAACATGCCGGCCTGTCACGCCGGAGATCGTGGGTTCAAATCCCATCGGCTTCGCCATTATAAATAATTTGTCAACTTGGGATTATGGGCAACAGGCGGGCGGGAGTAGCTCAGTGGCAGAGCACCGGCTTCCCAAGCCGGGTGTCGAGGGTTCGAACCCCTTTTCCCGCTCCATAAATTATTCGTACCGCTGTAGGGCAGTCCCCCCTGCGGTGGACACAGCAATTATTTTTATAAATCCATATAAAAACTTGATGACAAGTTTATAGGGGAAGGGGGTTTAAGAGATTGAAAAAACACATTACCACGATCATCAATCCCAATCTGAAAAGGGATAAGGATGCAATCAACTGCCGGGAATGTGCCAGTTCCTGTCAGTCCGCATGCAAGACCTCCTGCACGGTAGGGAATCAAAGCTGCAAAAACCAGTAGCGCATAAAATCGTTTACAATAGGGGCACAAGCCCCTATTTTTGTTTTTAAAAAAACTTTATAGAGCTTATCATCGGGGGAAACGGGGAGAATTTCTTGCAATTATCTGGTTATGACTTTCAAGCCAACCTGCACTTGTTCAAATGGCAGCAACACAATATTTTACTAGATGTTAACAGCGGTGCCATCCATCTGCTGGACGATATGAGCCGCGCTTTTATATCCCGCCTGATGGAGTATGATGGTAACATGGACAGAGTCATTGAGGAGCTTAAAGATACTTACCCGGCGGATGACCTTAATGATATTGCCGGGGAAATTATTGAGGCCTGGCAGGAAGGGGCGCTTTTTTCCAAAGAAGACCTGCCCCTGCTGGACTTATCCGGTTTGCATATCAAAGCACTCTGTTTGAATGTAGCCCATGCCTGTAATATGAAATGCCGTTACTGCTTTGCCAGTCAGGGAGATTTTGGTATGGAGGCCGGGATTATGTCGCTGGAGACCGGTAAGCGGGCTCTGGATTACCTTATGGAACAAAGCGGTCCTATAAGCAATCTGGAAGTTGATTTTTTCGGCGGCGAACCACTGCTGGCAGCAGATATGCTAAAACACCTGGTTGCCTATGGCCGCGAACTGGAAAGAACATGGAACAAACATATTAATTTCACTTTGACCACTAATGCCCTCTTAATCACAGATGAAATCATTGATTTTGTGCAGGCAGAAAATATTAGTGTCATTCTTAGTCTGGACGGCCGGCCGCAAATCAATGATCGTCACCGGATCTTGAACAACGGTGCAGGTACATATGATCTTATCCTGCCCAGGATTAAAAAAATGGTTGACAGCAAGCCTAAAAGCTATTACATTCGCGGCACCTTCACCAAAAAGAACCTCGATTTCAGTGAGGATCTGCGCCATATAGCCGAGCTGGGCTTTGATTCGATTTCGCTGGAACCGGCAGTCGGAGAAGACAACGGCTATAGTATCCAGGAAGAAGACCTGGGACAAGTTCTGGCTGAATATGAACGCTTGACCGACCTTCTTTATGAATATAAGCGTGCGGGACGGAAAATCGATTTTTTCCATTATAATCTGGATATGCAAAAGGGACCTTGCCTGGCCAAACGCTTGTCAGGCTGCGGCGCGGGAATGGAATACTTGGTGGTAACGCCTAATGGCGATATTTATCCATGTCATCAGTTTGTAGGTGAAAAAGAATTCTTACTGGGCAATATTTTTAACGGACAGCTCAATGAACAGTTGCGCAGTGATTTTGCCGGTAACCATTTGCAGAACAAGAGTGAATGCAGAAAATGCTGGGCCAGATATTTCTGTGGCGGCGGCTGCCATGCCAATGCCTACCATACCAACGGTGACATTAGAAAACCCAGCCAGGTGAGCTGCATCATGCACCGCAAAAGAATCGAAGGTGCCATATTTCTGGAAACCATGGAAAGATTAACTTGCATATAATAAATTAAGAATTTAAGCAGGAAGATTGGTATTTGTTGTAGAAATAGGAGTTGAGTCTAAAAATTTTATTAATTAATGGAGATTAAATATGCAAAATATTTCAAGAAATCAAAAATTGCTGGCAGCGGGTGTTGCGGTACTGTCAGTGATGTTAATGTGTGTCTGGTTTTTAGGGGTTAAAACTCCTGCGTATGCAGTTTTAATTAATGGCAAGCAGCAATTTATTGTTAAAGACCGTAAACAGGTTGAACTGGCCATAGAACAAATCGGCAAACAGCTTGTCAAGGACAACAAAAAGGTTGCGCTCAGCAGCAAGATTGAATTTAAGCGGATTTTTGCCGAGAAGAATGTTCTTCTGGCGCAGGAAAAAATCGCTCCGGAATTAAAAAAAGGCCTGCAGTTTCAGACCAATGGCGCGGTAATTATGGTAGATGGCAAAAAAGTTGTCTGCATGCAGGACAAGGCATCGGCGCAATCGTTGCTGGTGAAATTAAAATCCGCCAACAGCTGGATTGGGGATCATGAAAAACTTATTTCATCAGCTTTTGCAGAACAGGTTACTGTTAAGGAAAGCAAGGTTTATGCGGGCGAAGTATTGACGCCCAAGGAAGCCTGGAATTTGATTACCACTGGTACCGCCAGTCCGGAAAAATATACGATCAAGCCAGGAGACAGTCTTTGGAGTATAGCCCGGGCCAATGATATGTACGTGGATGATATTTTGAAGGCCAATAATCTTAAAGAGGAAGACATATTGGATCTCGGTCAGGAAATTATTCTGGTCAAGAGCAAGCCTTACATAAATGTAGTTGCCAAAGTAGAAGGAACGGCAACCGAAATCATTCCCTATGAAACCAAAGTCATCACCGACAATAGCGCCAACGGCGTTAAAGTAAAAAGTGCCGGTGCCAATGGCAAAAAAGAGGTTGCCTATGTAGTCGAAAAGATAAACGGCAATGTGGGGAAAAAAGAAGTTATATCTGAAAAGATTATTGAGAAACCTAAGGACAGGGTCATGGTTAAAGGGGCGCGCGTAATACAAGTGGCATCCCGTTCCGGCAACAGTACAGGCACCCTGGCCTGGCCGGTAACAGGATATATATCGCAGTATTCCAGGAGCGGTCATATTGCTATTGATATTGCCGGTGCTTCAGGGTCCCCCGTTCAGGCAGCCGATGGAGGTACGGTAACTTTCGCCGGTTGGGATGGGAACTATGGCAAGTGCGTAGTCATCAATCACGGCAACGGCCTAGTAACCCGCTATGCACACTGTTCCAGCCTGTCGGTTTCAGTAGGAGATTCAGTTTCCCGCGGCCAGACCATCGGTACGCGGGGCTCAACTGGAAGAAGCAGCGGACCGCATTTGCATTTTGAGGTTATGTCCGGCGGCAGCCGTGTAAACCCTTTGAATTATTTGCGTTAATATCTTCCTATAACCCTGGCCTTGGGGGTCAGGGTTATTTTTTTAATTCATCCCGAAAGGAGCAATTCAAGTGTATGATGTAATTATTCTGGGAGGCGGACCTGCCGGACTGACGGTTGGTCTTTATACCGGCCGGGCCAAATTGAAAACACTGTTACTGGAGGCCAGCCATATAGGCGGCAATGCTGCCTGGATTGATCAACTGGAAAATTATCCGGGATTTCCTTTCGGTATTTCCGGTACAGAATTAATGGACAACTTCCATAAACAAGCAGAGCGTTTCGGTGTAGAAACCCGAATGGAGGAAGTTATCCGGCTGGAATCCCTGCCGGAAGGGAAAAAGGTCACTACCACTGAGGGCGAATACCGGGCCCGGGCAGTTGTTATAGCGTTGGGTGCCAAACGAAGAGAGTTGGGGGTGCCTGGAGAACTGGAGTTCAAGGGCAGCGGTGTTTCCTATTGCGCCACCTGTGATGCCGCTTTTTTTGAAGGATATCCGGTAGCGGTTGTGGGGGGCGGAGATTCCGCTGTTAATGAAGCTCTGTTTCTTTCCGGCATTACTTCCAAAGTGTATCTGATTCATCGCCGCGAGGGATTCCGGGCCAATCAGACCTCGGTCGACAAGATGCTGGCCAATGACAAAATCGAATTAAAAACCAACAAAATTGTGATTCGGATTGAAGGGGAAGGCCTGATGCAGAGGGTCATACTCCAGGACGTCAACACCAAGGAAGAAGAAGTCCTGCCGGTGGAAGGCTTGTTTGTCAGTATTGGTCTGGTGGCAGCGGCCGAATTTCTGGAAGGAGTAGTTGCTACCGAGGATGGATATGTCATCACTGACGAAGAGGGTCGAACTTCGGTGGAGGGAATATTTGCGGCGGGCGATATTCGGGTCAAAAGAACCCGTCAGGTTGCTACGGCCGTTGGCGATGGTTCACAGGTGGGGATGATCGTCAGCTCTTATCTCAAGGAATAGCGGATATACCAGTATTTGCTTGCCCCTCGGAGTCTCTGCCCATAGTATAATCAATGGGTAGAGAGGAGGGGTATATATGTTGGAGAGCAGATCTCACAGCAGCACGCTGATCGTGCTTTTAATCATACTATCTGTTATCCTGGGTTGCTATCTGTTTAGAAGCGATATTAAGCTCGGACATATCTGGCAAAAAATATCCCGCTTTGCGGTGGGACAGGAGATCAGATTCAATACGGCTCAGTTCCAGGAAATACAGACCGAGCACTTTAAAATTAAATACACGAATACAGATGACGATTATGTAAAAATGATAGCTGACAGTGCGGAACTGGCTTACAGTCAGGTAAGCAACAAAATGAATACGGACGGAAAGAAAAAAACAACCATGGTTGTCTATCCGGACAGCCGGAGTCTGGCTCAATGTTTTGGCTGGGACAAAAATGAGAAAGCCCTGGGCGTTTACTGGGCAGGTACGATTCGCATTCTGTCACCGCACGAATGGCTGAAACAAGCATATAATGAAGAAGAATTCCAAACCGATGGTCCGCTGGTGCATGAGTATGTTCATTTAATAGTTGACGATATGACCGGGGGGAATTATAATCGCTGGTGGACGGAAGGTGTTGCCCAGTATATAGAAAAGCAAATTACCGGCTTTGAGTTCGAGGATCCCCAGGACATTAGCGCCGGGCAGCTATATACTTTCCGGGAGTTGGACAAAAATTTTGATGAGCTGGATCAGCAGATATCTTATTGGGAGTCCCGCCAGGCAGTAGAATTCATTGCCAGTCAATACGGCGAAGAGAAAATATATACGGTAATGGATCATCTGGCGCAGGGTGATACGCTGAATCAGGCGATTGAAAAGGCAACCGGTACTGATTTTAACAATTTCGCATATCAATGTTATCAATATATGGAAAAGCATTAGAGAGGTGTGCTTCTTGAAGAATAAAATGGTTATTGTGGGAGGACAACCATTATACGGCAGCGTGCGTATCAGCGGGGCCAAAAATGCCGGACTCGTTCTGATTGCAGCCAGTATTATGGCGGAAGGCGAAACTATACTTGACAACGTTCCCAGAATTTGCGATGTCGAGGTTATGATAGAGATTTTAAATTCAATGGGTGTAAAGAGTGGCTGGAATGAAGACGGCAGTCTGTCGATCCGCCCTCCGGCCGGCGATATGGGAATAAAAACCCCCGATGAGATGGCCAAAAAACTGCGTGCATCCAATCTGTTTCTGGGAGCTCTGCTGGGCAGACAGGGAGAAGCCGCAGTATCAATGCCGGGCGGCTGTGATATCGGTTCCCGGCCGATGGATTTGCATCTTAAAGGGGCACAGGCTTTAGGGGCTGAGGTTGAAATCGAGCACGGCTATATTTATGCTCGTACCAAAGCACCTGCCGGATCCAGAGTATATCTGGATTTTCCCAGTGTAGGAGCGACCGAAAATATCATGATGATGGCCAGCAAGACCCCCGGCCAGACCATTATCGAAAATGCGGCCAAGGAACCGGAAATCGTTGATCTGGCCAATTTTTTAAATTCCATGGGTGGCAAGGTAAGAGGTGCCGGTACGGATATCATCAAGATTGAAGGGGTGCCGGTGCTAAAGGCGGTGCATTACGGAATCATCCCTGATCGCATCGAAGCCGGTACGTATATGATCGCTGCCGCCATCACCGGAGGAGAGATTCAGGTGGAAAATATTATTCCCACCCATCTTCATCCCATTATCGCCAAACTGCAGGAAACTGGAGCAATTATCAGTGAAACCGAGCAGGGTCTGCTGGTCAAGGCCGGAGAACGCATTTTACCGGCGGATATAAAGACCATGCCTTATCCGGGATTTCCCACCGATATGCAGTCGCAGATGATTGCGCTGCTGTCATTGGCGGAAGGCACCAGCGTGGTGGTAGAAAACGTATTTGAAAACCGTTTCCAGATCATCGATGAATTCATCCGCATGGGCGCCAAAATCAAACTCGAAGGCCGTTCCGCTATCGTGGAAGGCACACCCCATTTATTCGGGGCGCGGGTCAAAGCCACCGACCTCAGGGCAGGCGCAGCCCTGGTGCTGAGTGCGCTGGCCGCATCCGGGACAACCATCATCGATGATGCCATCCATATTTTCAGAGGTTATGAAAGTATCGAAGAAAAACTCAGATCACTGGGAGCCATTATCAAATAAGATAGAGCACATAAATAAAAAGAAATAAGTAAAGCCGGGAAGATAGTTCTATCATCCCGGCTGATGTTTTCTGCTTGACCCTATAATTACAAAGATTGCTGCCAGGAAATTTTTAAGCGTAAGTTTCCCTCCATATAGAAATTATGGTATTAGATAATGAATTTGCTATTTATACGCGATGACCTCTATGTAAATAGTGGCAATGGGTAATGGGGATCGTACTATGATCTGGTATACTTGATTTTTTATGCTACAATAATTCGTAATAATGAATGCGCAAGCCGGATAACGGAGGAGATAAATTGAAATACCGCATCATCTCAGTGGGCAAAATCCGGGAGAAATTTTATAGTGAAGGAATCAGGGAGTATCTGAAAAGACTTGGTCCCTACGGCAGTTTCGAACTGGTAGACGGTCTGGAGGAGAAAGTTTCGCCGCATCCAGGGGAAAAAGAGATTAACCGGGTGCTGGACAAGGAAGGGGAGCGGATTCTTAATCTGCTGGGGGAAAATGAGCTTTTGATTACTCTTGACCTGCAGGGACAAATGCTCAGTTCAGAACATCTGGCCGACCGGTTGCAGGCTTGGAATCAAAGTGGCCGCCCCCGGATCAATTTTGTTATCGGTGCATCCCACGGTCTGTCCCCGGCAGTAAAACAGCGTGCCGACCAGAGCATTTCTTTTTCCAAGATGACTTTTCCCCATCAAATGGCGGTATTAATGCTTACGGAACAAATCTACCGGGGCTTTAAAATTCTTAAGGGAGAACCGTATCATAAATAGCAAACATAAACTTGCCGATAAAACTATTTACTGCCATTATACTAGTTCATATTAAAAGTAAACCCCCGGTTGCCCCGGGGGTTTACTTATTAACAAAAAACCAATTACTAAGCAGTTATTTTAAAAATCAAAAATTTCAATCGGGGCTTCCAGAATGGAAGTATCAGCCATCTTGATGATCTCCAGGATATGCCATACGTTAGGTACGACGTTGTTCAGATAGTAGCGGGCGGACAGAACTTTACCCAGATAGAAATTATAGTCATAGTGATCAGGTGCCAGTTCCTCCGTCTGTTGCTTGGCGATAACCGCTTGATCCATGAGCAGATAACCGCAATAAAGCTGTGCCGTAGCGGTAAGGATACGACGGGCATAAATGGGCATCAGACCGATTTTGCCGGCTCCCATAAAACCGCCAATGGTCATCTGAATTTCACGATAAGCGGCCAGGGCTTTCTCCAGATTTTCCAGTTCTTGCTCCATGCCGGGGAAATTCCCTTTATATTTGGCCAGATACTCGTCGATTTCACCCAGCACGCCGGCAAATAACTTTCCTTTGCCCTGCAGCCATTTACGTCCGAGCAGATCCATGGATTGAATGAAGTTGGTACCTTCCCAGATGGACCAGATTTTGCAGTCGCGGGTGGAGTTGGCGGCCGGATAATCTTCGCAATAACCGTAACCACCGTATGACTGCAGCGATTCTGCGGTCAGGATCCAGGCTTCGTCACTGGGATAGGCTTTGCACAGAGGAGTCAGCATATCCATTTTGCCCTGGGCCCATTTGCGGCGCTCGGGATCGGGATCGAATTCCCGCATGTCTTCATAGAAATAGCATTTGCCCAGCAACGCACGGCAGGCTTCGGTGGTAGCTTTGTTGAGCATGTACATGCGTTTGACGTCTTCGTGTTTGTTGATAGTGGTGCGGCCGGCTTTGGGGTTAGTCATCAGACGGCCCTGGATTCTTTCCTTGCCGTAATCCTTGGCGGCCCAATAGGCGTTGGCAGCCACTGCGGTGGACAGACGTCCGGTGTCCAGACGGGCCTCGTTCATCATATTAAACATCTGCATCATGCCTTCGCCAACACCTTCTTCGTCGGGCGGGTTGCCGATCAGATAACCGCGGCAGTTGTTGTTCTCGCCTACGACCAGGGCGGCGGTAGCGGAACCTTTCAGACCCAGCTTGTGCTCGATGCCGATGCACTGTACATCGTTGGAGGTCAGGCTGCCGTCTTCATTGACCCAGTATTTAGGGGTAATGAAAAGTGACAGTCCTTTGGTGCCGGGTTTGGCCCCTTCGACGCGGGCCAGGTAGAGATGGATAATGTTTTCCATATCATCACGATCACCGCAGGTGATGAAGATTTTTTGTCCTTTTAATTTATAGATGCCGGGTTCATCTGTAGGAAAAGCCTTGGAAAGCATATCGCCGACATCTGATCCGGCGGTTGGTTCAGTCAGACACATGGTACCGCCCCAGGTTCCGTCCAGAAGCTTGGGCAGGAATTTTTTCTTCAGTTCGTCACTGGCATAATGATTAATAACGCTTACAACTCCGGAGCCGGTGCCGTGGTAGGCAAACAGAGCGGGATTGGCGGCGGCCATGATTTCATACAGGAAATTAAGCAGTACCAGCGGCAGCGTACCTTCCGCTTCCATATCCAGGTTGCTGGTGGCCCAGCCATTATCATGCAGGAAACGAACTGCCTTGTGGAATGACTCGGGGATATAAACCTGTCCGTCTCTCCATTGTGCACCGATGGTGTCACCGTCATCAGCCGTAGGAGCGATGACTTCTTCGGATATCTTTCTGACCTGATCGATGATGGTATCGAAGTCATCCAGACTGTAATAATCCTTGTACCTGTCATAGGCCAGCACCTGCTCGGTGGGTAACCATTCTTTCAGAATGAATTTGATATCTCTGGTATTGTATGCATACTTGTAGGACATTTCTCACGCTTCCTTTCCAGATTTGTTTGTATACAAAATATTTATAACACGAAATAATCTCTAATACCAACCCCCCATCTTAAATTTATCAAGCAAATTAATAATCGTCTTTGGTAATACAATTCGCTGAAGATCAAGAATATCCTGCCTGACCTATTCATTTTTGGCATTATTGGTTTGATTTTAGACATATTTTGTAGTGTCTTGGTATTATTAAAGTCAATAAAGTCAATCTTTTTAATTTTGCATTAAATAAAATAAAAAACCGAATACTACTAAAAAAATATGGGCAGATTTATACGATTGCCATTTTTTATTGTCAACGCCAATGGAATTTATCTGCAGGAATACAGCAGTTACGAACAGGCAGGCGCTGATTGTGAAGCGGGAGAATTTGTTTATTTAGCCGACAGTATGAACAGTTTGGAGGAAATTTTGCAGGCTGAAGTCTGTTCTCAGGATGATTTCATTTAATTTAAGCTGAACATAAAGTTATATTGTTTTTCCAAAGGAATAGTAAAATAATATAAATGCCCGTAAATTACTACAGAATTGTTGGTTAAAAAGGTATAATGGTTAAAATCATAAAATGATAACAGGGCTGGGGCGGCTTTTAACTGCAGGAGAGGTCGTACCCGTCCTTTGAATTATTAAGGAGGAAAACCAATGGCATCAACGGAAAATGAAACAGGCGAAATAGTATCATCAGGCAATTTTATTCAAACCATCATCAATGAAGACCTGGAAAAAGGCAAAAATGGCGGCAGAGTACATACGCGTTTTCCCCCCGAACCAAACGGCTATCTTCATATCGGCCATGCCAAATCGATATGTCTGAATTTTGGTTTGGCCGTTAATAACGGAGGTATCTGTAACTTGCGGTTTGATGATACCAATCCCAGCAAGGAAGATGTGGAATATGTCGATTCTATCCAGGCCGATGTAAAATGGCTGGGTTTTGATTGGGAAGACCGCATGTTTTATGCTTCCGATTATTTTGAGCAGCTGTATGAATTTGCCGTCCAGCTGATCAAGTCCGGTAAAGCCTATGTATGTGATCTGAGCGCCCAGGAAATAAGAGAATACCGCGGCACTTTGACCGAACCGGGCAAGAACAGTCCTTACCGGGATCGTTCCAGCGAAGAGAACCTGGATCTTTTTACTCGTATGCGCAACGGTGAGTTCGAAGATGGCTCCCGGGTTTTACGGGCCAAAATTGATATGGCTTCGCCCAACCTGAATATGCGTGATCCGGTCATTTACCGGATCTTAAGAGCCACCCATCACCGTACCGGTGACAAGTGGTGCATTTATCCCATGTACGATTATGCCCATCCTTTGTCGGATGCGGTGGAGGATATTACCCATTCTGTCTGCACCCTGGAGTTTTCCGATCATCGTCCGCTCTATGACTGGTGCCTGGATAATATCGACTATGATGCGGCCACTCATGGAAGGCCCCAGCAGATCGAATTTGCCCGGTTGAACCTTAATTATACGGTTATGAGCAAGCGCAAACTGCGTGAATTGGTGGAAAAGAAGTATGTAAGCGGCTGGGATGACCCGCGTATGCCTACTGTTTCCGGCCTGCGCCGGCGCGGTTATACCCCGGAATCAATCCGTGACTTCTGCACCCGTATTGGGGTAGCCAAGCGTGACAGCACGGTTGACATCGCCCTGCTGGAGCATTGCGTACGGGAAGATCTCAATCTCAACGCGCTACGGGTCATGGCCGTCCTGCGGCCGTTAAAGGTCATCATCGACAATTACCCGCAAGGCCAGGTGGAATGGTTGGAAGCGGAAAACAATCCGGAAAATCCGGCCATGGGTACGCGCCAGATCCCCTTTTCCCGGGAAATTTTCATTGAGCAGGAAGATTTTATGGAGAATCCTCCCAAAAAGTTTTTCCGTTTGACTCCCGGCGGAGAAGTAAGGCTAAAGAGTGCCTATATAATCAAATGTGAACAGGTGATTAAAGACGAGCAGGGTAATATCATCGAGCTGCACTGCAGTTATGATCCTGATTCCAAAAGCGGCGGAGCAACCAGTGCTCGCAAGATCAAAGGCACTTCCCACTGGGTATCAGCTGCGCATGCGATTCCGGCCGAAGTACGTCTCTACGAGCATCTGTTCCTGACGGAGGATCCTGATGATGAAACCGACGGCAGCGATTACAAGAGCAAGCTCAATCCGGATTCACTGCAGATATTGGATAATTGTATGCTTGAGCCTGGTTTGGCGGAGGCTTCGGTAAATGATCGTTACCAGTTCATGCGGCAGGGTTACTTCTGCCTGGACCCTGACACCAGTCCCGGGAAATTAGTATTTAACCGCATCGTTTCACTGCGGGACAGCTGGGCCAAAGCAAAAAAGTCATAAAAACATTCAGAGCGAACCGGCGGTTCGCTCTTTCAATAAGAGGAATAATTTTCCGGGGAGATGAATCCACTGAACCAGCGGGAAGAATTGATGCGCTTCGAAAATATAACCAAGACATATGATATGGGCGAAGTAAAGGTTGAAGCTCTTAAGGAAAGCTCGTTTGATATCCGGCGCGGAGAATTGATCGTCATTCTGGGGCCAAGCGGATCCGGCAAAAGCACCCTGCTTAATATTATGGGCGGCATGGATACGCCTGACCGCGGACAGATATATTTTGAGGGCCGCAGCCTAAGCCGGGCCGGCAGTAAGGAGCTGACCCAGTACCGCCGTCATGACATAGGATTTATTTTTCAGTTCTACAATCTCATTCCCGATTTGACTGCTTACGAAAATATTGCTCTGGCTGCCGAACTGGTGGACAATCCTTTAACAATTGACGAAGTTCTGGAAGAAGTAGGGCTGACCGAGCGCAGGGATCATTTTCCGGCCCAATTAAGCGGAGGCGAACAACAAAGGGTGGCGATTGCCCGGGCTTTGGTGAAAAGACCCAGGCTGCTTTTATGTGACGAACCAACCGGTTCGCTGGATGATCAGACCGGCAAAATGGTTCTCGGATTATTGAGTCGTATCAGCAGCAAGGAAAAAATGACGGTAGTCATTGTTACCCACAACACCAGCATCGGCCAGATCGCTGATCGGATCCTGCGACTGCGCAGCGGGCAGATTATAGATATCATCGTCAATGAGAATCCTTTGCCGGCAGAAAGGATTGAGTGGTAATGTCGACCCTGAGCCGCAAGTTGTTACGTACCATCCACACTACCCGGGGCCAATTCATTGGTCTGGGATTTATCGTTACCCTGGGGGTAATGGTTTATATCGGCATGGGAACGGCTTACAGTAATCTCAGCCGCTCCCAGCAGGATTTTTATCAGGCGGCCAACTTTGCCGATTATTACTTTCAGGTAGTTCGCGCGCCAGCTTCAGTCAGCAGCAAAATCGAATCGATACCGGGAGTAGTCAAGGCCAGCGGTCGGATCCAGAGCGACGTTTCTCTGCTCAAGGAAGGTAGCCGGCGGGCGGTGGGAAGGATCACTTCCTATAATCTGCCCCAGGCGGGAGAAGTCAACCAGCTTCATCTTCTGAGCGGTCGGATGTTTGCCTCCCGCTCTTCCGGAGGAGGGGTCGAGGTACTGCTGGATCCGCAATATGCTGATGCCAATCACATCCAGATCGATGACATCATAACGATCATTGCCGAAGGCAGGAAAGTAAATCTGCATGTGGTGGGGACTGCCATCAGCCCGGAATTTGTCTATGCTCTGCCGGATGCCGCCACCATGATGCCAGATCCCTTGAATTTTGGCATTATCATGATGGCCACTGAACAAGCCCAACAGATTCTGGATATGCCTGATCAGGTCAACCAGATCGTGGTCAAGCTGGCCTCCGGGGCGGATGAGAAAGCCATACCGCAAAGAGCGGAAGAACTCCTGCAAAGTTACGGCAATATTGCCAGCTATCCGCGCAAAGACCAGCTTAGTCATGCCATGTTGCAGGCTGAACTTGACGGGCTTAAAATTAACTCTCATTTTCTGCCGCTGGTTCTTCTGCTGATAGCTGCAGCGATCCAGTTTGTTATCCTAAACCGTCTGGTCAAATCACACCGTACCCAGATCGGAATTATGAAAGCCATTGGTTATAATGATTTTAAAATCATCGGCCATTATACTGCTTATGCTCTTAGCGTAAGTGTGTTGGGATGTATAATCGGAATCATCGCGGGGGTTTTATTGGCTTCATTTATGTCTTCGATTTACAGCTTGTACTTTAATTTGCCCCAGGCGATCAGCGGAATCAATCTGAAAACGTTGCTGCAAAGCGTTGCTTTGAGCATATCGGTCGGGGCTGCTGCAGGATTTTTGGCTGCCCGTTCGGTGATTAGGATAAATCCCGCTGAAGCCATGCGGCTGCCGGCTCCGCCCCAGGGTAACAAGATCCTGCTGGAAAGGTGGCGGGGATTATGGTCAAAACTGAACAGCAGCTGGAAAATGAGTCTGCGTTCCATCAGCCGCAACCGGGCCCGATCCCTGGTAACCATTCTGGGAGTAATGAGTGCGGTAGTGCTGCTGGTTTTTTCAATGTTTACCAACGATGCGGTGGATTATATGCTGAACCGGAATTTTCAGGATGTTAATCGTTATGATTATATCGTGCGATTTGCCGAACCGATCGAATACCGGGAAATACAATACTGGCAGCAATGGGAGGATATTTATCAAATTGAGCCGCAGCTGGAAATGCCGATAAAAATTTATTATAACGGCCGCAGCGAAGACGAACTCTGCATTGGCATGACAGTTGATGGTGATTTAAAAAGGGTGCTGAACCAGGCGGGCGAACGTCTGCAAATTCCTGAAGCAGGTCTTCTTATCAGCCGGCGCATGGCGCAAAGACTTGGAGTGGAAACAGGTGATAAAGTCAGGGTTGAAACCAAAATGTCAGCGGGTGCATCCCACACCGCGGAGTTGCTGGTCATAGGCATCAACGACCAGCTGATGGGTTCGGGTTCCTATGTATCACTGGATACTGCCAACCGGATGATTAACGAGAAACGCATCATCAATACCGTGATGCTCAAAGCCGCTCCCGCCAGTGCAGCCGAACTTGAGAAACAGTTTGATGAAATGCCCAACGTCAGTTCAGTGACGAGTCGTGCTGAGGAACTGCAAAGTTATTATACCCTATTGGATACAACGGTTTATTTTATCGGAATCATGATCCTGCTGTCAGCTTTGCTGGGGTTGGTCATTGTTTACAATTCATCTATAATGGCGTTTAATGAGCGTAAAAGGGAACTGGCTTCTTTACGGGTGCTGGGTTATTCAAGCTCTGAAGTGGCAAGTGTTTTAAGAAAGGAAACCTGGCTCCTGGCGGTTATCGGTATGGTTTTGGGCCTGCCGGCCGGCAAAGGTATGGGTCAGGCTTATATAGCCAGTGTAAGCACCGATCTTTACAGTTTGCCGGTGATTATATATCCGCGCAGCTATATAATGGCGGCCCTGGGGGCAGTTGTATTTGTCGCTATCGGTCAATATCTGGCCACTCGCAAGGCGGGACGGCTGGATATGGTCGAGGTTCTAAAAAATCGGGAGTAAAGGAGGAAGAAAATGAAAAAAAGGATCCGGATTGCGGCGGTTATAGTCATAGTAGCAGCTTTACTCATCATGCAGAGCTTGACCGGAGGGCAGCAGGTCGCATTGCTTTCCGCCGAAACCGGTGATATAAGCACCTGGGTCGAGGATACCGCCTATGTGCAGTCTCAGGACGAGGTAACCATCCAGGCCTCCCAGGGCGGCAAGGTCGTTAAGGCAGCGGTCGAAACCGGACAAAAGGTAGTTATCGGTCAGGAACTGCTGGTTATTGACAATCCTGATCTACAGTATCAGTTGAATGCGGCTGCGGTACAAACAGAACAACTGCAGGGGCAGCTGTCCGCATCGGTAATTGCTTTGGAGCAATCACGTCTGGATCTAAAGGAAGATCAGAAAAATCTGGAGCGTTCCCAGCAGCTTTTCGAGTCCGGGGCTATATCCCGGGCTGAGTATGATGTCAGTGTACAAAGAAATCTTACTCTGCAGAAAGCAGTCGAAAGCCAGCAGCAAACCCAGCAATCATTGCGCCGGCAGCTGGAAAAACAAAATACCCTGTATCAGGAACTGAAGGAGACCAGTGCACAGTTGGTGGTTAAAAGTCCCGCCGCCGGAACGGTGCTTGATCTCCCGGTCAAAGAACAGCAAACCGTAATGGTCGGAACCTTATTGGCTCAAATCGGCAGTGTAAATGACCTGGAGCTGAAAACGGAACTGTTAAGCGATGACATCGGCGCAGTCAAGGTTGGCCAGAAGGCGGTCATCAGCGCTCCGATTCTGGGAGATACCGTGCTTGAAGGCGAAGTGACCAAGATCTATCCACGCGCTTATGAAAAGGTTTCGGCTCTGGGAGTGGTCCAGCGCCGCGTGCCGGTGCTGGTTTCATTGCCGCCTGCAGAACTGCTGGAGCCGGGTTATGAAGTGCAGGTCAGAATCGAAACCAGCCTGAAACGCAATGTGATAACGCTGCCGCGTACCGCTCTCCGGGTCAATGATAAAGGGCAAAACGAAGTACTGGCCGTTATCAATGGAAGGATCAAACACAAACAGGTTCGGATCGGGATCAGGAACCCTGAAAAGGCAGAAGTAATCAGCGGGTTAAAAGCGGGACAAACGGTGGTGCGCGATGCCAGCACTGATATCAAAGAAAATACCCGCATCAAAATTTAAAGCTGTGGGGTACAATGCAGTTGCATACCTTAACATTGACTAAAAACGTTCCCGCAGATATTCTTCGCCGACTTCTTTAAGATAATTAAGCAAAGCCTTCCGTTCAGGAAGTGGAATCTGCCGTAGGCGAACTTTTTCATGACAGTGAGGACAGACCAACTGATAATCGGAATATTTTTTGGGGTCATCAAGTGCCTCCAGGAGAAGCAGCAATAACGTAGGGCAGGTTTTTTCGCCCTCGGAAAAGGCTGCTGCCGTTTCCAGGGTCCAGTTATATTCATTGGCGTCTTTGCCACAAGCCGAACAATAAAGCATCAGCGTGGCGGCGGGATTATTTCTCATGACCTTTTTCTTCCTCATTGAAAATGGTTAAGCAATTCATAACGCCATTATTTTATGCCAGAAGAGAACAAAAGACAAGTACGGCAGTTTATAACGGAAAGATCTGTCATATGAAAAATAAAACAAGGGTGGATTATGATGCGCAATGATATGAATGCACAACTGATGATAAAATGCCCGGGCTGCAAGAAGAGCCGTAACGAGTACAACTGGAGCTTAAAAACCGCTGCGCGTTATTCAATCGGCGCGGATACCTGCCCCACCCTGATCCAGGTGCTGCTGGCCTCTTTGGACGGGGACGAGGAAACTTTTGCTGGTTTCCGCCTGGTATGCCCCAAATGTAATTACGGTATAAACTATGAGGAGTTGGAAAAACCTGCTGCAGAAGAAATCCGGGCCTATGCTCGGGCGGTAGGGGAAGAGTATTGTTATTTCTGGTATTAAACCTTCATTCAGGGGATTATTGATCCCGCCTCTTTAAAGCCGGACCGCTTCAAACGGAGAATTTATTTGCGCCGTCCTTTGATCGGGATTGCTTTTGCAGTTTGTTTAGCCGGCGGTATTCCGGAGTATATACCGACAACCTTTTGACCTGTCGGGTCAATTTATTGGGCGGAGTCTGCAGCAGATGCTGCAGGGACTGAAACAAATCAGCCGGGATCTGATCGCGGCGGGCTTCACCGTGGGCAATCAGGAGGCTGGACGGCTGCAAAGCCCCCATTTTTTGGAAGGAAGCCTCCAGCCATTGAGGGAACATGACCGGCAGCGGAGTCTGGTAGCGGCCTTTGACTTCCAAAAAACAGTCGGCTGCATAAAGAAGAGATTCGCCGGCGTGATACAGTACCAGATCATGGGAGGTATGGCCCGGCACTGCCACCGCTTTCCATTCCGGGAAAAAGGGCAGGCTATCACCATCGGCCAGCACATAGTCAGCCTGGATTCTGCTGTTGAACAGAGCTTTCTCCAATTTGCCGCGGGTGCGTCTGGCCACGCTTTGCATTAGGACGCAATCAATTACTTTTTGGATAAAACCTCCCGGCCCGGCATACCAGCGATCCAACTCTTGATGGGCGGCCAGGGGGACGCCGAAATTTTTGCGCAATAGGACGGCGCCCCCGGCGTGATCCGGATGCATATGGGTTACCACTGCCAGTTTGATTTCTGCCGGTGAACGATGCAAATTCTGGCGGCAAAAATCTTCGATGCGTTTGACATCATTAACGGCGCCGCAGTCCAGCAGCAGCAAACCGTGTTCATATTCAGCCAGAAAAAGATTCTCTATATATCCCGGTATTATATGCAGAGTAAAAGTCTCCGAAGGCACGGCGTCACCTTCAATTTTATAATTGTCAATAAACTGATATATGATGGTAAAAACATGTTAATTATGAATTAATTATTCTCCATGGACATATAATTACCTCTTAAAATATTTTATCAGCGTTAGAATTTTCAATAAAATATACTTTAAAACGAAGGGGATAAATTTCAAAGTTATATTGAAAATAGATTCATACAGGTATAATCATACTAACAGCTTGTTTATAAGGAGACTGGAGCATGAGATATAATTCCTGGGTAGGGATCAAGAGGTTTTTCCGGGTCATCAATCTATTTTTTCATATTTTCTGGTCTTTTTATTCTCTGAAGATAAAGGCCATCTGGCATCAACCCGGCTGGAAAGAAGAGCGCCGGGAGGAACTTTATGTTTCAGAAGCGCGTCGGTTTCGCAATACGGCCGTGGAAATGGGGGGACTGCTGATCAAACTGGGGCAGTTCTTCAGCACCAGGGTGGATGTATTTCCGCAGAGCACCACCCGGGAGCTGGCCAATCTGCAGGATGAGGTGCCGGCAGTAGATTTTAAAGATATGTGTCAGGTGCTGGAAAGTGAATTTGGCAAACCGCTGCATGAAATCTATCCGGCTATGAATCCAATACCTCTGGCCTCCGCTTCTTTGGGACAGGTCCATGAGGCAGAGCTCTTCGGTGGTCAGAAGGTAGCCGTAAAGGTATTGCGGCCCAATATTGAAAAACTGATTGATATTGATTTACGGGCGGTACGTCAGGTGATCGGCTGGGTAAAATTTTTTACCGACTGGCAGCAGTGGGTGGATTTTGACGCCATTTACCGGGAATTTGAGGAAACCTTGCGGGAAGAGCTCAACTACCTGCAGGAAGGGAAAAATGCTGAGACGATTGCGGCCAACAACGTGGCCGATAACGATCTGATCGTTCCCCGAATCTATTGGGACTACACCCGCCAGCGAGTACTTACCATGGAATTCGTAGACGGATACAAGGTGACCGATTATGCAGGTCTGCAACAGGCCGGTATTAACCGATCCAAACTGGCCAGCCGCTTGTTGGAGATCTATGTGAAACAGATCCTGGTGGATGGGTTCTTTCATGCTGATCCGCATCCCGGCAATTTGTTTATCGACCCGGACGGCAGGGTGATTATGATCGATTTTGGGATGGTAGGAACGATCTCACCGGAATTGAAAGAGAAGCTGATCAAAATGGTCCTGGCCATGGTCGACCGGGATAATTTACAGGTGGTTTACTATTTGAAACAGGTAGGATTTTTGCGCAGGGATGCCGATGAAAATCTGATTGCTCGGGCGGTAGGGGTGTTTTTGGAACAGTTACTGGGGCAAGGTACGGATCTGTTTGATAATGATCTGAAAGATCTTCTGGAAGATTTGGAAGAAATCTTATATGAGCAGCCTTTTCAAATCCCGGCCCGGTTTACCTTTTTGGGAAGGGCGCTGGGCACCCTGTACGGAATATGTATCGGGCTGGATAAAGATATCAGTTTCCTGGATGCAGGCAAACCGTATCTTAAACAGTTCATGCCTGAAGAGGCCCGGCCTTTGAAAATGATAAAGGATAAAGCAACGGTTTTGGCGAGTTCCCTGATCGAAGTTCCGCCGCTCCTGGCCAAGGTATTGCGGCAGGCGGAAAGAGGAGACCTGGAGCTGAAGCTGCCGCTGAAAAATATGCAGGAAACATTGGAGCAAAATACCCGCACCAGCCTTGCTATTGCTTGGGGAATCGTTTTGGGGGCAGCAATGTTTAGCACGGTCTATCTTTATGTAAATGGTTTTATTATTGAAGCCCGCTGGGGCGCGGGGGCAACGCTGATCGCCGCTTTGATTTTTATCAGCAAAACCAGGAATCAGGGCCGTAAACGCTTCCTGCACCATCCGGAAGGAATAAAAAAGACCCGCTAAATGAGGTGTTCCTGTGCTCGCCATTTTTTTCAAATCATTGCTAATCGCCTATTCCGGTGCCGTTATGCCGGGCAGCGTTTTTACTTATACCGTAGACCGGAGCCTGCGCTATGGAATCAAAGCTGGAGTGCTGGTATCGCTGGGGCATGCCCTGCTGGAACTGATATTGGTGATCCTATTATTTATCGGCGCCGGCCGGTATCTGGCGGCAGAATCAGCCGGCATCACCATCGGTCTGATTGGGGGCATAGTGCTGGTTTATCTAGGATATCAGATGATCAGAGACGTTTATTTGGATAGAGTCTCCCTGGAGACGGAGGAGATGTATAATAACAGGCCGGGCGGCATGTTTGCGGCCGGTATGGTGTTAAGTGCCGCCAACCCCTATTTTTTAATCTGGTGGTCGGCGGTGGGATTGGCTTTGATCATGAGTTCTTATAATTCTCTGGGAGCACTGGGGATTGCCATTTTTTATCTGGGTCATATCCTGGGGGATATTTCCTGGTATACTTTCGTGGCGGCGATGGTCAGCAAGACTCGACATCTGCTGAACATTAAAGTATATAAAACCATCATCGTGGTTCTGGCCTTGTGCCTGGTCGGCTTCGGCGCCAGCTTTTTTGCAGACAGCATCAGACATATCATGTAAAAACGGAGAAAGGTGAGATTCTTGGAAAACCGAGCAATTGATTTGGGATTTACGGAGCATTATCAACGAGAGGCCGCCCATTACCAAGATTTATTTCTGGGACGGGTCATCGCCCAATACAAGGATTTGTATAAAGTGGCCACACTGGACAACGAATTGATGGCGGAAATAACCGGCAAGCTGCGTCACTTATCCGATGCGCTGTCCGATTATCCGGCGGTGGGTGACTTTGTCATGCTCGATCGGGCCAGCGACCAGTCCGGCAACGCCATCATTCACAGCATCTTACCCCGTAAAAGTGTCTTTGTACGTAAAGCGGCGGGTACCTCCCAGGAGGTGCAAATTATTGCCGCCAATATTGATACCGTTTTTATTTGCATGTCTCTAAATCAGGATTTTAATCTGCGCCGGCTGGAACGCTATCTGGCGATTGCCTGGGACAGTGGGGCGATTCCAGTGATCGTTCTGACCAAGGCGGATTTATGCCGGGAGTTGCCGGTCAGACTGGCTGAAGTTGAGGCGATTGCCATTGGCGTTGACGTGGTGGTCACCTCCAGTATAACCGAGGATGGCTGCAAGGCCATATTGACCTATCTAAAATCCGGTCAGACTGTGGCCTTTATGGGTTCTTCGGGGGTGGGCAAATCAACCCTGATCAACCGCCTGATTGGCGCAGACATTATTGCTACCCGGGAAATAAGGAAGGATGATAAAGGCAGACACACCACCACCGTACGGGAACTGTTCGTCATTCCTTCCGGCGGGGCGGTAATTGACACCCCCGGTATGCGTGAACTGGGGATTGAAAGCGTAAACTTGAGCAAGACCTTCGCCGACATAGATGAACTGGCGGCCAAATGCCGCTTCAATGACTGCCGCCATGAGAGAGAACCGGGTTGTGCGGTGCGCCAGGCGATTGAGGGGGGATTGATCGATGAAGAGCGTCTGATCAGTTATAAGAAACTGCAAAAAGAAGCCAAATATGAAGGTCTCACCTCACGACAAATCGAAAATGAAAAAATTAATGACATGTTTGCCGAGTTTGACGGCATAAAAAATGCCCGGGATTATATAAAGTCTAGAAAGAAAAGATAAATCCCACCAAGATGCTTTAAAAATTAATCCCTGCTCATGGCTTTACATTTATGGTCTCCTCTATTAAAATCTAAATAATCGATGGTAAAAAAGCGATGAAGAGAACAAGTAGGTCAGTTCCCCATCTTGCAGAGAGCATCCGGCAGGTGAAAGGATGCAGATGCACTGATTCGAATACATCTTGGAGCTGCGGCCTGAAATAACAGTAGGGTTCGACGGGTGCGCCCGATACAGCGTCAGAGTGCCTCGGCACTCGTTAAGGAAAATTTCGTGAGGAATTTTCGCTTCAGAGGTGGTACCGCAGTATTTTGCCCTCTGTTCCATAGGGAACGGAGGGCTTTTTTATCAAAAGTCCGCAAAGGAGTGTTGGTGTAATGAAAATTTATGATGAATTGATAGCCCGGGGTCTCATTGCCCAGGTCACAGACGAAGAACAAATCAAAGAACTTGTTAATAGCGGCCAAGCCATTTTTTACATTGGCTTTGATCCCACGGCTGATTCTCTGCACGTTGGTCATTTCATGGCCCTTTGCCTGATGAAACGGTTGCAAATGGCAGGCAACAAACCGGTGGTGCTGATCGGCGGCGGGACTGCCTATATCGGCGACCCTTCCGGCCGCAGTGATCTGCGTACTATAATGACGCCCGAAATCATCAAGCACAATAGCGAGTGTTTCAAGAAGCAGATGGAAAAATTTATTGAATTCGGTGATGACAAAGCCATCATGGTCAATAATGCCGATTGGCTGTTGAAGCTGAATTATGTTGAATTGCTGCGGGAGGTCGGAAACTGCTTTTCGGTAAACAATATGCTGCGAGCCGAATGTTATAAGCAGCGAATGGAAAAAGGCTTGTCCTTCCTGGAATTCAACTATATGATTATGCAGTCCTACGATTTTTATTATTTGTTCCAGCATTATGGCTGTAACATGCAGTTCGGCGGAGACGACCAGTGGTCCAACATGCTCGGCGGCACCGAACTCATTCGCCGCAAGCTGGGGAAAGACTCCTATGCCATGACAATTACCCTGCTTCTGAATACGGAAGGCAATAAGATGGGAAAAACCGCCAAGGGAGCGGTTTGGCTCGATCCGGCCAAAACCAGTCCTTACGAATTCTTTCAATACTGGCGCAACATCGATGATGCAGATGTTCTCAAATGCCTGCGGATGCTCACCTTCCTTCCTCTGGAGCAAATTGACGCCATGGATCAATGGGAAGGCAGCCAGCTAAACGTTGCCAAGGAAATATTGGCCTATGAACTGACCAAGCTGGTTCACAACGAGGCGGAAGCCGAAAAAGCCAAAGCCACTTCCCACGCTCTTTTTGCTGGGGGAATCGACGCCAACATGCCGACGACCGAAATTGCAATCGGACAACTGGAAGATGGCGCTATCGGTATGGTTGAACTGATGGTTGCGAGCAAGCTTGCAGCCTCCAAGAGCGAAGCCAGACGCCTGATCCAACAGGGAGGCGTATTTGTTGACGACGTGAAGGTTGAATCTACTGATGCCATGATTACTGCGGAACAGCTGAAAAACGGAATAAAAATACGCAAAGGCAAGAAAACGTACCACAAAATATTCCTAAAATAAACGATGGAAATATGAGGGGCGATCTTTCCATTCGCCCCTCATAAATTCAGCGCAAGTAAAAATTCGTCAGCAACCCCCCGTTTTCGCCCTCCTGGAAACCCCGCCCCATGGGCACCCCGCCTGCAGTAAAAATTAAACCGGTTCTTCATACAATTAATTCTGTCTTGTGTTAAAATATCCCTGTAATGATTTATTAATGGAAATACATATAGGAGCCTTGTTATTGCGATTTCTATATAATTGGAATGGAGGTATAGAAATTGTATTTTTCCCCCAAAGATATGTTAAATACGGCGGTGAAGGTCGTGAGTCTGATAATGTTGCTTCAGGCTTTAAAGGGATTTATCGAACTTATACCTTTAATGGCGTTAAACCATGAGTTTACGGCCCGCTGGGAGGTGTGGCAGGTATTGCTGTCTTTTATTTCACCGCTTGCTTTATTAATAATCGGATTGTTTATGTTAAGATATGCCAACCGGTTGACTGAATCTTTGTGGAAAACTGATGAGCCGGAATCAGAGGCACAACCCAACGCAAGCCTTTTTCAGTTGGCGGTTAAAATCACCGGTCTGATCTTAATCGTTTTTGCTCTCCCCCAGGCGGTGCAGATATTGGGAAATATTCTATATATTAAGTCAATCTCAGGTGCTATAAGTACGGTTACGCAAAACCAATTTGTGTTTAACAATTTGCTCTCCGCCTTGGTAAGCCTGCTCTTTGGAAGCTATCTTTTATGTGGTGGCCGCCTTTTCTATCGCATGGCTTTTCCCGGTCGTGAAGAATCAGATAATACTCTGTAAATTAGAATAACTTGAGGGAAATTAAAAAGATTATGATAAGCAATTAGTACTATGGAAGGAGTATGTTTAAAGTATGGAATTTATTTTAGCAATAATTTTTTGGATAATTGGCTTATGGATCCTGTATTGTGTAATTAAGAGTGCAATAGACAACTCCGAGACAGCTCAAAATATTAAAATATTAACCAATATGTTGAGTAAAGAATATTCCTCTACGGTATGCAAGGATGAAAACGACCAGGAAATGGATATATCTATAGATAGATGCCCTGCATGCGGAGCGAAAATCTCCGAACAAGATGAGGCGTGTTCTTCCTGCGGATTAAAGATTATTTCAGAAATACGAGAGTAAGTGACATGTGATTTTAAGAGTAATTAAAAGAAAATGGAAGTTTATTAAGGGAGTTATATATCGTGAGAACTAATCAAATGATAGTGTTTACGGTTTTGTTTAGTATTCTAATAATAGCTTGCAGCCCTAGTTTGTCATATGCTTTAGGAGACTATCACTATGCCTATATTTATAAAGAAATTCCTTTCAATTCAAATGGACAGACTGGTAATTTAACGATTGGGTGTCAAGTATACCAGTTTTATGATCGAATTGTACGTGTTATAGATGAACCAATAACGGTTAACATAGCGAGCAAAGATAGTAATTTTGTGGAACAACATCTTAGTGCAAGACAGAAAGATGATTACACTGTTACCATAAGCGGGGTGATAAATATACGAAATAATTATGCGGATAA
>JAAYCZ010000237.1 GCA_012729495.1 Syntrophomonadaceae bacterium
CAAAAAACATATGCCCGGACATTTCACCGGTAAAAATGGCTCCCGTTTCCTTCATTTTGGCTTTTATTAAGGAATGTCCGGTTTTGTAAATCAGCGGTGTGCCACCCAGGCGTTCGATTTCATCGATCAAACTTTGGGAACATTTTACCTCCACGATACTGGGCAGACCGGGATAGCGAGGCAAAATATCGCGCCAGAAAAGAATCATCAGCTGATCGCCCCAGATCATATTGCCGTCTTTGTCTACAACGCCTAACCGATCCCCGTCTCCATCTATACCGATGCCGATATCAGCCTGAGACTGTTTAACCAATCTGATCAGATCCTGTAAATTTTCAGGTTTGACCGGATCAGGATGATGGTTGGGAAAGGTCGGGTCAGAATCACAGAAAAGTGCGATCGTCTCGCAACCCAAACGGGCAAATAATTCCGGAGCAAAAGGAGAAGCGCTGCCATTGCCGCAATCAACTACTACTTTTGGCTTATTAGGCCCAAGTTTAATTTTTTCAGTAATCATTTGCATATAAGCTTCACCTATATCGTAGTTAGTTAAATTACCACTGGAGAGAACCGGAAAGCCTTTTTTTTCTATCAACTGCTTGATGTCCATAATTTGGTCACCGTAAATGGTTGATTCACCTAATAATAGTTTACAACCATTGTATTCGCCCGGATTATGACTGGCGGTTATCATGATTCCCGCTCCGATTTCAAGGTATCGGGAGGCAAAATAAAACATGGGCGTTATGACCATACCCAGATCAACGATGTCACAACCGCTTTGCAGCAAAGCGTCCACCAACAAATCGCGGTAATGAGGTGATGAGAGGCGATTGTCCCGCCCCAGCAGGATTTTATGATAACCATGCTGGCGGGCATAAAGCGCAAAAGCACGGCCGATATCAAACATAACATCATCCGTCAACTCCTGATTAACGATGCCGCGAATATCATATTGACGGTATATATTTGAGTTGCTCATTTTTTCCTCCCTTCAATTTTTACAGTAAATCATGACGCTCAAGCGTTTCTATTTGCTTTACCAATTGGCTGATATCCTGGCAGCGCTGCCGCTCAGCAACCAGAATCACATCATCGGTTTCTACCACCATCAAATCTTCCACACCAAAAAGTACTACGGTTTTGGTATTTTGTTTGACCAGACAATTTTTACTCTCCACAAATAAAATATCTTTGCCTAAAAGGTAATTTTGCTGCTGATCATAAGGGAAAAGTTCCGCCAGCGCATTCCAATTACCTATATCAGACCAGCCAAAGCTGCCGGGGACCACGGTTATGCGATTGCTTTTTTCAGCAATGCCGTAATCAAGACTGATATTGGGTAAAACACTATAATTCTGCAGATAATGCTCGTGTCCTGATTGCAAATAGGTGTAAATTTCTGGCAAGTATTTTGAGAATTCCTCCATCAGGATTTTAACTTTGCCAACATAAATACCTGAATTCCACAAATAACGGCCTGTATCAAGGTACATGCCGGCCGTTTCCAGATCGGGTTTTTCGCGGAAGGACAGGACATTAAATACTTCTTCCAGATCATTAATTTCCTGGCCGGATTTTTCAATATAACCATAACCGGTCTCGGCATGATCCGGCTCAATGCCAATGGTGACAATATGGTTTCTTTCGGCTGCCTTTACTGCCTTTTCCATGGTTAGACAAAAGGAGGGGATATCCAGAATATGATGATCAGCAGGAAAAATTGCCAGCACCTCATCCTGCTGGGCAGGATAAAAACGCGTTAATGACAAACCTACTGCCGGGGCAGTATTTCTGCCCTCCGGTTCACTAAGGATCTCAATTATGTCAGTATCATCACGATGATCAACAATTTCCTTAATATCTGAGAATAATCCGTCGTTGGTTATGATCAGTATTTGATTGGCACCGGCGGCAACCAAACGATCCAAAGTCTCATCTAGCATGGACTTGCTGTTAATAAATTTACAAAGCTGTTTGGGTTGTTTATATCGGCTTTCAGGCCACAGACGTACCCCGCGTCCTCCTGCTAAAACTACGGCAATCATTGCTCATACCTCCGTGAAATAAATCCAGCCAAGCAGTTAAATGAGGATTTTGCATAATAAACTTTTTTAATTATTATGTAACTTTGAAATGCCATCCTGAGCGTTAGCGGCGGATGTACGGCACTTACGAGACTCACCGACGCCTAGGATCCGCTGCGCTTTTCTTCTGCGTTCGGCAACTAAATACCATATGACATCGTCGCATCACTATTGCTCAGAGTGACAGTATTGCATGATTTTTGAATTATGCAGAACTCTCAAATATAAAAATTTTATTTTATAGGAATGCTGTTAATATACCAGCAAATAAATTAATGGTATCCAATACAATTGATTATCAGAACGATTTGCAATTCGTTGCTTATGCAATTCTTAATTATTATGAACAAATAATTACAAATATATAAGTCGATCAAAAAAAAGCTAAAAAAAATACAGAGTCAAGATAATAATCAAGACTCTGTATTTTATTTTGCGAAGATTGAAATTATGAATGAAAATTAATCGGAGACGGCGAAAGGACCCTGCAGTTGATCTGGTTTGGGGCCAAAGAACTGAAAGTAATTACATTGAATCCGGCCATTGTACAGCTTGCGCTTTTTATCCGCCTTGCGTTGAAAGAACTCTTCAAAACGGGGATGGGAGCAAATAATATAAAATGACCAGGTATCAAGTTTGGCGAATGCCTTACCCATATCACGATAAAGTTCTTCTGCTTGCTTTAATTCTGATAAGCGTTCCCCATAGGGGGGATTTGTAATCAGATACCCGTATTTGTATTTGGAGCCCAGCTGCCTTACATCCCTTTGCTGAAATGAGACCAGATTCTGCAGACCGGCCTGTTTGGCATGAAATCGGGCCAGATCAAGAACGGATGGGTTCAAATCATAACCCATAATTCCCAGCGGTTGGTGGTGCCGGATAGAGTCATGGGCTTCGGTCCGTGATTGCTGCCACAAAGCAGATGTCAGTTGGGGCCAGTTTTCAGCGGCAAAACTACGCCCCAGACCCGGGGCCATATTTCGTCCGATCAAGGCTGCCTCGATAGGTATGGTTCCCGAACCGCAGCAGGGATCAATAAAGGCCCGATCGGCTTTCCAACGGCTGATGCTGATTAGGGCAGCGGCCAAAGTTTCTTTTAGAGGTGCCTCCGCGGAAAGCTTGCGATAACCGCGTTTATGCAGACCTGCTCCGCTGGTATCAATGGTTAAAGTAACCCGGTCATTTAAAAGGGCGACCTGAATTTTGTATTTGGGGCCATTTTCCTCAAACCATCGGCGGGGGTAACGAATTTTCATTTTTTCGACGATAGCTTTTTTAACAATCGCCTGGCAATCCGGGACAGAGAACAGTTTAGACCGGACTGACTTGCCTTCTACCGGGAACTCGGCATTTTCCGGCAGCCAGTCAGCCCAGGGCAGAGCTTTGGTCTGCTCAAATAATTCTGCAAAGCTCAGCGCTTGGAATTCACCAACTTTTATCAGTACCCGATCAGCTGAGCGCAGCCATAGATTGCAACGGGTGATGGCAGACAAGTCAGCCATGAAATCTACCCGTCCGTTTTCAACTTTTAAATTTTCATAGCCTAATACTTTCAGTTCATTGGCGACAATGGATTCCAACCCAAATGCTGCGGTAGCGATTAAATCAATTTTTTGCATAATAACCTGCCTTATAGCGTGATTGAGTATTATATTTTACGTTTGTAATCTATACTACATTATTTTTGGTTTAAGGCCAAATACAGTATGATTGGGGATGATTATCAGAATTTTTGGAAATATATACCTTGACATAAAGAGTTTACTTTTTTAAAACGAACTATGACTCCAAGTTGAAAAAGGCAAAACCATCGAAAGAGGGTGACGCAAAGCTAAAGGGGCTAAGGCGGAATGATCTGCTATGCCAGCCAGTTGCTGCAAGCGATATTTCTCCGCCGGAAAAAATGGTAATTGAACCCAACTGAACAAAGGCAAAACCTTCGAAAGAAGGTGACGCAAAGCTAAAGGGGCTAAAGTGGTTATTCCACAATGCCAGCCAGTTGCCGAGGAGGGATATAATAATTTTATTGAAGTATTATATTGTTGTCCTTTAAACCACTCGTCAATTGTGCGAGTGGTTTTTTGCATGCATGGGGAAGAAAAGATTTTAAAAACGAGTAAATCAAATTTTAAAGAAAGAAGGAAAGAAAATGAATTTCTTGATGAGATTGATAAAAGAAGAAGAAGGCCAGGGTATGACTGAGTATGCCTTGATTATTGGTATCGTCGCAGTTTTTTTAATTACCGCGTTAGTTGCCTTAAGAGGGAAAATAGCTACACTATTTGAAAACATGCAATTTACTTCAGCAGGATAGAATAAATTTACCTTTGGGAATCTGAATTTTGTTACCACATACCTTAGTGAAACGATACCGATTGATGCATTGCACCTGGGGAAAGGCCTTACTACTTAGGAAGGACCTTTCCCTTAAGGAGGTTCATTGATGCCGGAAATCATATTGGTCATTATGCTCATAATCTGTTTAATTACAGATTTAAATAAACGCAAAATGTATAATGTTGTACTATTTCCTGCCCTTTTTTTGCTTTGGGTTATCACCTGGCAGTAGGCGGTTGGTTCGAGTTGGGCCAATCTCTTCTAGGGTTTCTGGCCGGGTTATGTATCTTGTTCATACCGTTTACCCTTGGCGGTATGGGTGCCGGTGATGTAAAACTGCTGGCAGTAATTGGAGCAATCAAAGGGCCGCTCTTTATTTTTTATACAGCCCTAGGCATGGCCCTGGCCGGCGGGATCATTTCTCTAATTATACTAATATATAAGCGTCAGTTGATTAATTTGTTTGGCCGGTTATTAAGTGGTATAAAACTTTTGTTCGCAACAGGCGGCAAAGTAGTTGCTTTTGACCTCAACCGCGAAAAAATAATGTTTCCCTATGGCCTGGCAATTGTTGCCGGTACGGCCAGCGCCTTCTGGTGGATGGGGTGATACTGTTGCGGCATAAAATGATTTTCAGCCAACACGGACAGGCTTTGGTGGAATTTGCTTTGGTACTTCCGGTGCTATTATTGTTGGTTTTTGGGATTATTGAATTCGGGCGGATTTATGCCAGCAATATTATGATAAACAATGCGGCCCGGGAAGGTGCCCGGGCCGCATCGCTGGGTGTGCCGGATGAAGATATTATCATCATTGTTAAAGACAGATGTACATTTCTGGATCCAACCAAGCTGGCCATTTCTATTACTCCAGTACCGTTGGAACGTGCTACCGGCAATCCGGTAAATATAGATGTGGGTTATCCGCTGGAAATCAATACCCCGATTATTTCTAGTATAACCGGAGATCCCTGCCAGATCTCCGCTCGGATAACAATGCGGGCTGAGTAGGGAGATGAAGGCAATGAATGAATTTATCCGCAATGAAAAGGGCAGTGCTATTGTGCTGATAACAATTTTATTAACCGTTCTGGTCGGTATGGCAGCGATGGTTACAGATACCGGAGCTGTTTTTTTGACCCGGGCCCGGCTGCAGAATGCCGTAGATGCAGCCGCGCTGGCGGCGCTGCAGGATTTGCCGGGTGATACCGCCCAAGCGGTAGCGACTGCTGCCAATTATGCGGCAACAGACTGCCCGCCGGATGCAGAAATTGATATGCCGCAAATTCTTGAGTCTGACCGCGCTGTTTTTGTATCTGCACATAAAACGGTTCATTATGGCTTGGCCAGGATTATAGGATTTGATTCAAAAACCGTAGCTGCCCAAGCCCTGGCTCGCCTGGAACCGATCACCGGGGTCAGAGGGGCCCTGCCCCTGGGAGTTATGAAAGACGTCTGGACTCCCGGGCAGACCGTTATTCTGAAAGGCGGTGCCCAGGAATCGATTTTCTATGGCTGGCGCGGTGCGCTTGCGCTGGGAGGCAATGGGGCCAGTAACTATGAAGAGAATTTGAAGAACAATTACACTGAGATCCTTCGGTTGGACGATCTGGTAGATGTGGAAGAAGGCAACATGAGTGGGCCTACTCTGACAGGAACGGAGTATCGCCTTGCCGGATGTCCGCATACGCCGGCTTGCACTTTGGAGAATTATAATACAACCTGCCCCCGTATTGGCATTATACCGGTGGTGGAAGAAGTATTGCTGACCGATAAAAAAGGAGAGCAGACCACCTCCAAGAAACAGGTACGTATATGTGGGTTTGCTCTTTTTCTGCTGTCCGATACGGAAGGCAATGGCAGCAACGGCCAGCTCACAGGACAATTTATTCAGGGAATCATACAGGGAGAGGCCGATCCCAACGGACCCGATTTTGGTGTGTACAGAGCCCGGTTGGTTCAATAGAAAATCCGAGGAGCGTTGCTGATGAAGAGCAAACTGGTTTTTATATTAGCTTTAATTTTTGGGTTAATGGCAGCCTATCTGACCTTTAGTTATTTGAACCAAATGAAAGAGTCGATGGATAATCGTGAATATACCCGAATACTGGTTGCTGCCCGGGACATACCAGCCCATAGCATAATTACCTCCGAGATGGTGCAGATGAAAGCCTTTCCCAGCGAATTCAGAAACAACCAGGAGATACTTGATATAAATCAGGCGCTGGGAAAAATCACGCTTACTGATATCCGTCAGGACGAAGTAATTCTTGAGCATCGATTAATCAAGCGCAGCGACCGCAAGCAGGGACTGGCTTATACAATCGAGGCAGGTATGAGGGCCATGTCGGTTACGGTTGATGAGGCCAGTGGTGTGGCCGGGCTGATTAAAATAGGCGATCGGGTGGATGTTATCGCCAGGTTAAACGGTGAGGAAGGCCTAATGCCGACCAGTTCTGTGGCGGTGCTCCAGGATGTCGAAGTGCTGGCGCTTGGCAACACGATTGTGGATAACCCCAATAACAGTAAAGAAAAAACTGTTGCCAAAACCGTAACCTTAGCCGTAACTTTGGAAAATTCCCTGCGTTTAAAGACAGCCACAGAAGACGGTAAAATCAGTTTGATCCTTCGTTCCCCGGCTGACAAAGGGATCAGCAGTCCGGCACCTTTCAGCATAGGTGGATTTAATAATATCAATTCCCTACCTGTCAGCACAAATTGATCAATATACTGGAGCCCCGAATGAGTTCTGTGCTTAATCTGTAACCTTTAATCTATTTATTTTGGAAGGGGAGCCGCAGTGGATAAAATCAGAATACTGATTGCCAGTAAAAATCATGCATATTGCGAGGCTTTGGCTTCCAGTCTGAGCCGAGAGGCTGATCTACATATTATTGGGGAAGTCCCGGACGGTACCGAGGCGGTTAAGAAGACCGAACAGCTCCTGCCTGACATTGTTATTATTGAGGCTGATTTGCCCTCAGCCGATGGTATTACTGCGGCTGAAAAAATAACCCTGGCCCATCCCGAAATTGGTGTTGTGGTTATAGGGCCGCAAGCAGACAGCGAACTTCTTCGCCAAGTGATGGCGGCCGGTGCCAGGGATTATTTTGTCAAAGAGCAATTCAGTTCACTTGAGCTGGCCGAAGCGATCCGCAGAATATTTTTGACCGAAAAAACCCGTTTGGCCAGTTATGCTTCCGTACGCATGACCGGCATGCAGCAAAAGTATAAAATTCCGCAGATCATAACCGTTTTCGGTGCCAAAGGAGGAGCCGGAAAGACAACCATGGCGGTTAATCTGGCGGTAATGATCGCCCAGGAAAGCAAGAAGAAAGTCGTATTATTAGATCTTGATTTACAGTTTGGTGATGTGACTGTTTATCTGAATCTGAAACCGAGGCGTACCTTGGCCGAACTGGTACAGGAACGTACCCATTGGGATATGCAGCTATTAAACAATTATTTGATTCCCCACAGTTCTGGAATTAAAGTAATGGCTTCACCGCTTCGGCCGGAAGATGCAGATTTAATTGTACCCGAACATGTAGAAAAAATTCTGTCCATTCTACGGCAAAATTTTGATTATATAATTATTGATTCCCCGCCATTTTTCTCCGATACCATTTTGACTGCTCTGGATATGTCCACCCAGATTATTTTGCTTATGTCGATGGATCTGCCTTCTGTAAAGAATCTTAAACTGAGTCTTAATTTGCTGGATAGCCTTCATCACAGCGGCAAAACCAAACTGATTATCAATCGCTGCTCTATGAATTTTGGCATCGACATCCGGGACGTGGAAAAAACCATCGATTTCCTGGCGGCCGATGAACTCCCCAGTGACGGTCAGACGGTTGTCGGCGCAGCCAATAAAGGTATACCCTTTGTTATTTCCCATCCCCAGGCAGAGGTAAGTAAAGCATTGCTGCGAGTAGCGCACATGATTATCGAAGATTATGGTTACCAAAAAGATCTACGGGAAAGAAAACCTAAAAATACCTTCTGGTCAAAGTTGTTTGGATAGGAGGATGCAAATGTCTCTAAGCCAGCGTTTACAAAGCAAAAATAATTTCGCTGATCATGAAAATATCACTGTGCCCGACAGCAAGCCGGTATCTGAAGAAAAAGCAGACAAGTATGCTGCGCTGAAGTTGAAGATACATAAAGAAGTGATTGAAAGAATCGATCGCGAGATAAAACAAGCGGACTTGAACGATGCTGCCCTAAACCAAAGAACTCGTGAAATGGTAAACAGCATCCTGGAACGGGAGGCGGGTTTCCTGCCCTATTCGGAGCGGCAGATGATCGCTGCCGTAGTCAGTGATGAAGTGCTGGGCTTGGGCCCGATTGAACCGCTCTTGAGTGATAATGAAATTACAGAAATAATGGTAAACGGGCCCAAACAAATATATGTTGAACGCAAGGGCAAACTGGAACTCAGTGAAGCGGTTTTTCGTGATGATGAACATGTGATGCATATAATCGATAAAATTGTTTCCCCCATCGGCAGACGTATCGATGAAAGCCAACCCATGGTAGACGCAAGACTGCCGGATGGTTCCCGGGTCAATGCCATCATTGCGCCCCTGGCCTTAAAAGGCCCCAGTATAACAATCCGTAAATTCTCCAAGACCCCCTACAATATCAATGATCTGGTACGATTCGGCAGTCTGGCCTTGCCTATGGCAAAATTTCTGGAAGCCGCCGTAAAAGGACGTCTTAACATATTCATATCCGGAGGTACGGGCAGCGGCAAAACCACCTTGCTGAATGTACTGGCTTCTTTTATTCCTGATGGTGAACGCATCATTACCGTGGAAGATGCCGCTGAATTGCAGCTCAATCAGGCCCATGTGGTCAGTCTGGAAACACGCGCGGCCAATATTGAAGGCAAAGGTGCGGTTACCATCCGTGATCTGGTACGCAACTGCCTGCGTATGCGGCCGGATCGGATTGTGGTCGGAGAAGTCAGGGCAGGTGAAGCCCTGGATATGCTCCAGGCCATGAATACCGGACACGATGGTTCACTTACCACCGGTCATGCCAATTCACCGCGGGATATGTTGGCCCGGGTGGAAACCATGGTTTTGATGGCCGGCATGGATCTGCCGGTGAGAGCCATCCGGCAGCAAATAACCTCAGCGGTGGATCTGGTTATTCAACAGACCCGTTTGCGCAACGGACGCCGCGTTATCACCCACATTACCGAAATACTGGGGATGGAGGGGGATACGATTCAAATGCAGGATATTTTTCTTTTCGAGCAGCGGGGAGTAGATGCCAATGGCCAGTTAATGGGTCATCATTTTGCTACCGGTATTACTCCCAAAATACTTACGAAATTGGAAGCGGAGGGAATCAATTTGGCACCAGATATATTTCGCCCGGAAAATTAGTGCAAGGGGGGGAGGGAAATGGCGGCAGTAATTAGTACACTTGTTTTTCTGGTCGCGTTTTTGTTGGTATGGGGTGTTTATAAATTAAGCATACGCAATCGGGAGAATATAAAAAACCGAGTTTTAAGCCTCGGCGATAAAAGCCATGACGATATTGAGCCAGCCCCGGTGGTGAAACAAAAGCTAGCTTATAAAAATTTCCTGCGCGGGATCGGACATATTTTTGCGGCCAAGTCATATACCCGCCAAATCGAAGCGGAATTATCCAAAGCTGATATTTTGCTGCGGGGGGAAGAGTTTATTGGCATGAACATATTGGTCACGATAGCCGGGGGCTTGATTGGCTTTATGCTGTTCGGGGGGATAAGTCAGGCATTGTTGATCGGTTTTATCTGCTTGTTGATGCCGGGAATGTTGGTGAAACATAAAAAGAAAGTTCGTTTAAACCAAATGAATGAACAAATCAGCGCGTCTTTGACGGTCATGACCAACTCGCTGCGGGCAGGCTATAGCTTTTTACAGGCACTGGATCTGGTCGGCAAAGAAATGGACGGACCGTTGGCCATTGAGTTTAGAAGAACATTACGGGAAATAAATTTGGGCAATACCACCGAGCAGGCACTTATGAATCTGATTCAAAGAGCGGAAAGCAATGATCTGGAACTGATGCTGACCGCGGTTTTGATCCAAAGACAAATCGGCGGCAATCTGGCCGAAATATTTGACAATATATCCAACAGCATTAAAGACCGTATTCGCTTGAAGGGCGAAATCAAAACCCTGACCGCCCAGGGAAGAATCTCCGGCTTGATGATAGGACTTTTGCCGGTAGCATTGTTTTGCATATTGGTATTGATCAGTCCTGATTACATTGGGGTTTTGCTGCAGGAAAAATCCGGCCGTATGATCCTGGGGGCAGCAGTTGTTTCCGAGGTGATCGGATTCTTGATGGTTCGTAAAGTTGTAGACATTGGTTTGTAAGGAGAGCCGTATATGACGATTATTTTATTAGGTGTGTTTTTAAGTGCATTCTGTTTGGTGTGGGCAGTCTTGGAGCGTATATTTGCCACCCGCAACCTGATCAACGCAAGACTGGAAGAATTAAACCTATATTCTCCCCGCCAGGGGGGCATAGAGGATGAACTTCAGCTTGCATTCAGGGAACGTATTCTTCAGCCCCTGCTGAAAAAGATGTCATTATTTACGCAAAAGTATACTCCCCAGCGCCAAAGGGCAATGATTGAAAAAAAGCTGATCAATGCCGGACGACCGTTTCATTGGACGGCAGCCGATTTTTTATCGGTGCAGTATGCGACGGCGGTTATATTCGCCATCATCGCCGCTTTATTAAGTTATTTCAGTCATGGCAGTCCAGGAGTCCAATACTTTGCTGTAATTTGCAGCTTTGTTACAGGATATTTAATGTTATCGATATTTATCAATATGACAATTTCAAGGCGGCGGGGCAGTATTGAGAAGGAGTTGCCTGATTTACTCGATCTGATGGTGATCAGTATTGAAGCCGGGCTGGGCTTTGATGCCGCCCTGCAGAAAGTCGTGCAGAAATCCACAGGCCCCCTGGCCCAGGAGTTTAATCAGTGTTTGCAGGAAATGAGGATGGGCAAGACCCGCAAAGAGGCTCTCAAAGATTTGGCTAAACGTAACGATGAAGGCGATTTGGCTGCCTTCGTGGGTGCCATAATTCAGGCTGACCAGCTCGGGGTCAGTATCGGTAACGTTTTGCGCATACAAGCAGAGCAAATGCGAGTTAGAAGGAAACAACAGGTGGAGGAGAAAGCCATGAAAGCACCGGTTAAAATGCTGATCCCCATGGTTTTATTTATATTCCCAACTATTTTTCTGATCTTGCTTGGGCCTTCCGTAATTCAGATTATGGAGACTTTTAAATAATGAAAAAGCTCTATTGTCGGGTTTCCAATCAGA
>JAAYCZ010000025.1 GCA_012729495.1 Syntrophomonadaceae bacterium
GGAGCTGCAGGCCAACCCGGATTTTGACTGGCAGATATTCTACGGATCATATACCAAAACCTATATTGAGCGTGATGTGAGGGAAATAACGCAGGTTAGTGATGAACTGAAGTTTATCAAATTTATGGCCGTTATGGCTGCTTCTACTGGACAAATGATAAATCTGGCTTCAGTATCACGGGATGTAGGTATAAGTCAGCCCACTGCAGACAGGTGGCTTTCAATCCTGCAATCAGCTAATATCATATATCTGCTCCCGCCCTACTTTAACAACATAACCAAGCGGGCTATAAAAAAACCCAAACTGTATTTCCTTGATACCGGACTGGCCGCTTATTTAACCAGGTGGAATACAGCAGATGTATTGCAAAACGGTGCAATGGCTGGAGCGTTCTTTGAGACTTTTGTAATTGCCGAAATCATAAAAAGCTATTACAATGTCGGAATTCTGGAACCGCCGCTCTACTACTACCGTGATAAAGATCAGAATGAAATAGACCTTTTGATCCATGAGGGGAATACCTTCTATCCGGTCGAGATCAAAAAACACGCTGATCCCAGCAAGCATGACATAGCATCATTTTCAGTGCTTGATAAAATCCCCGGCATGATCCGGGGGACGGGAGCTGTGGTTTGTATGTATGATAAACTGATTGCACTCGACGCAAACAACATGATCGTGCCGGTAAATTATCTGTAGCCAAATTTGAAAAACATTTTTCGAAAACCCAACAGCGGGTTTTCTGCATTTTCTGTGAATTTTAAAATTTTTAATAGAGGAGGAAAAACATGAGAAGAACCAAAATTTCTATTGTCGTGCTGACGTTTGAAGATATGGCTAAGGGCTTAAGTAAAAAAACGGGCCCCTACCTTGATGTAAGTGCTGAACACTGGGCCAATGGTTATATTTACGCTGCTTCCTTGAAAGGCTACATCAAAGGCAATGCCGATGGATATTTTCAGCCCGGTATGGGTATTACCCACGCTGAAGTTATTACTGCCCTATTAAGAACAATCGGATACAATTACTTCGCCATTTCCGAGATGATTATTTGCTAACAAATAGTCTTGGTACAGCCTTTGTGAAATTCTATTATCATAATTCACCGCCTATTGCTGCCTATATAGCTCATAGTGAGCCATTAAAAATATTAGTAAGGACGTTGTTGATACCTGTAATAGCGGTAACATAAATTAGCGGGATATTTAGAGTCCCGCTTTTTTTATGGGCATTTTTATTCCCTTCAGCTTAGCTTGCTTAACTGCTTTATTTCCTCATTTCACCAAAGCCCCCTTTCTATGAATAAATCAAAGCTTGCAGGGCTTATCCGACTGAGACATAAGCCGCCAGTTATGCATATTATGGTAAAGAGGCAAAACTTAATAACTGCCGGCATGGCCGGATGGTTCGAGGAAGGAGCGAGGTAAATGGCCATAAATATAAACTGGAAACCAAGCCCGAATTATACAGCCGGGCGCAGTGGCAAAAAAATAATCGCCATTGTCAATCATCAGACTGCGGGCCAAGGCCCGGGTGCGCTGAGTTGGCTGTGCAATCCGGCTTCCAAGGCATCAGCCCATTATTTGATCTACCGGGACGGGACTGTTTATCAACTAGTCAGGGAGAAGGATACGGCCTGGCATGCCGGGGGTGTGAATAAGCCTTCCTGGGCGTTATATGATGGCACCAATGCCAACCGATATACGCTTGGCATTGAGCATGAATGCTATCCGGCGGTGGGGGGAGACGGAAATCTTACTGAAGTACAATACCAGGCTACGTTGGAATTGCACCGGCAGCTAATTAAAACTTATGCGATTACAGTGGATCGTGCTCATATAATCGGACATTACCAGATTGACAGTGTCAACCGCCCCAACTGTCCCGGAAAAGCTTTTCCCTGGGATCGCCTGATGAAGGGCCGGAAGCGTTGTATATTAATTAAACAGGGATTTTATTTCCTTATCAAAATTATTAATAACGATATTGCGCTTAACTTTTAGGGTGGGGGTCATCTCACCTGATTCTTCCGTCATTCTGCGGGGAAGCACGGCATACTTTTTAATTTTTTCATATGATTCCAGTTCGTTATTGATCCGTTGGATTTCTTTTTCGATGGTTTTTTGCAGCAGGGGATGATTAATGAAATCGTCACCGACACTGGCCACGGTTTTGACGCCGTTGAGATCGATGTAACTGATTGCTGACTGATCATAGGTAATCCCGGACTGCTCAAACAGGGCCATGAACTCTTCAAAATTGGGCACGATCAACGCCCCAATATACTTCTGGTCGTTGCCCACGGCAAAAGCAAGATCAACATAGTTGCTGGTGGAAAAAGCCTGTTCCACTTTGGAGGAGGCTACATTTTTGCCCGTATCCAGTACGATCAGGCCTTTTTTACGATCCACGATTTTGATAAATCCTTCCGGCAGCATCTCTACAATATCGCCGGTCATATAATATCCGTCCTCGGTAAATGCATACCGGGTAGCTTCGGGATTATTCCAGTATTCCAGGAAAATATTGTTGCCCCTTACGCACCACTCGCCGTCTTCGGCAACATAGCCTTCCACACCCGGGCAGAGAGGGCCGACCGAGCCCGGCAGTACGCGGTGCACCCTGTTCATGTTGATGGTATTGCAGGTTTCGGTTGATCCGTAGCCTTCATAGATAATAAGTCCCATGGCCAGGAAAAGTTTGCACAGATCCGCAGACAGACTGCCGGCGGCGGAACAGGCGAAGACAAATCTTCCTCCCATGGCCTCCTTCACTTTGTGAAAAACCAATTTGTTGTATAATTTATATTTTAACTTGAGCCAAGATCCGGCCTTGCGGGTGATGTCCATATGCGGATAAACGTCGATGAACCCGTTTTCATCGGTAATGGTTTCCACGATCTTCATCCCGGTGGCGATGGCTTTGTCAAAAATCATCCTTTTGAGGGCTGACTGCGAGGTTGCAGCCCGCAGGGCCATGTAGATCCTTTCATAAATTCTGGGTACGGACATGAATACATGCGGCTTGAATTCTGCCAGGTCAGCCACCAGAGTTTGCGGAGAAGAATAGGCGATGGTTATGGCAGTCTGCATGGCCAGAGCATGACCGCACTCCCTTTCGTAGGTATGAGCAATAGGCAGGAAAGAGAGCAGCACGTAATCATCTTCAATAAAGGGAGAGAAGGTTAGATCACGCAGACAGGCTGCATTTATACTGAAGTGGGTATGGACTGCTCCTTTGGGGTTGCCGGTGGTGCCCGAGGTATAAACGATAGTCATGCGGTCATGCAGTTTGACACTGCGCCACCTTTTTTCAAAAGCAAAGCGATCCCGCATGATCAGGCTATTGCCCAGCTCCCGTAATTTATTCAGGCTCATGGCCTTATCGCTGACAAAGTCGGCGTCACTTTCGATAACGATCACTTTTTCCAGTGTCGGGATGTCGGCGGCTGCGGTCAGACATTTTTCCAGATCGACCTGTTTTTCGACAAACAGAATTTTGGTACCGGAATCGTTCATGATGTAAGTCATTTCGTGACTGCTGAGGGTGGGATAAATACATACCGTGATCCCTGCGGCGCACAGGATGCCGTAATCGCACCACACCCATTCCGGCCGGGTATTGGACATGATCGCCACCCGATCACCGGGATTCACACCCAGTTTCATTAATCCACAGGAGATCTCTTTGACCACCCGCCCCAACTGGGCGTAAGTCAGGGAGACGATTTCACCCTGCTTGTTTTTCCACATTTGGGCTTTTTTTGCGGAGAATTGGGTTACATTGCGGTTGAGAAGCTCGGGGAAGGTTTGTTGTGACATATACCAACGGTATGAGTTCTGTTCCATGTAATCCATAAAGAACCTCCTCCTAAAATATTCTGATTATTTCAATTATACAATATTTATTATCGAAATAAGTAATTATTTATGACAAAATTGAATTATATCGGCATTAGTTTTTCAAATATAACTGCTACGGTGTAAATTTAAATAATAGATAAGGAGGAAATTAAATGTAGAATGAGGAAATAAAAAGCATTAAAAATAAACAGAGTCTATGATTTTGTTTGGTAATTATTTGAGTTCAGGGGGAGGGGAAACAAATATTTCTTAAAGATTTTAGAAAAAGTAATAAACCAGGTATGAAGTTGGCTGCTTTGTTAATAACGATTATGTTGCTGATAAATACATATTCATATTCCGCATCTGCGGTTTTGAATATTACCAAGGGTAATACGCCCGAGTATAATCAGAATATCTTGAAATCATTGCAGGCGGTAAGGGGTGAGGAAACAACTCCCGAGTCTGCCCGGCAGGTGCTGGAAAAGCTCAATTTATTGGACGGCAGCAACAGCGAATACGGGACGGCTGCAATGATTTATTTGCATGGCCAAGCAATGACGCTGGACGAGGTTTGGAAACTGATAAACAGCACCGATGTAAATCTGGATGAGGTCGCCACTGTAGATGGTGCGCCGATAACGCTGCGCGATCTGAAAACCATGATTGAAATCGAATATGAAATCCAACGTATCAAAAATACCTATTTTAATGATGTGACCCTGGATGCAGCCCATCAGCTAACGTTATCGTCACTGCATGAACAGATTGCTGCAGAAGGAATCAAGTTTTACAGTCAGGGAATCACAGCAGCTGAGTCAGAAACATCTGCCCTGGTTTTCCCATCCGGAATAGACCAGAGCCTCTATGCTGAAGTCGATGCCAGCCCGCAAACCTATGACAATAACAGCGGCGAACAGACCATCAACGTAACCCTGAAGGACAGGAACGGAAACGCCCTTACGCAGGTACCTGATTATGACATCAGTTTTGCCTATCGCTTTTTGGAAGGCAGCGCCGCGTTTGCTTTTGAGTATGGAACAACCAACCCTAGTGGTACCTTAATCTTCCCTGCCAACAGCACCCTAACCACACAAAAAATTTCCTTTAAAATCACCGATTCCATAGCGTGGCGCCGTCTTCCCTTCGAAGGGCAGCGGGCTTTTTTAGTGCAGTTTTACAACCCGTACAACATTACCTTTCAGAACGGCAAGCGATTCGTCGAGAAATTGATAAAGATTAACAGTAATTATACTTTTAAGCCTATAAACGATCCCTTTTTAAACGCCAGTACAGATACATATGTTGATTTGGATTATGGATCCATAGTACCCTTTGCCTATGACCGGAATATTCTCAAAAACGAAATGTTTGCGGAGAAATTGTTTAATAAAATAGAGGTTCAATTATCCTGCGAAACTTCGCCTGTCAATACAACCGCCTATGAATTTAAGCCCGCCATTTTCGGTAAACTTTTTGGAGGAGTGCTGACTCTCAAATCATCCAAAATTAGTCATAGCGGAACCATTGAAATGGACGATACTGTATATGATAAATTGCTCTATGATAACGATAACCAGGTCGATTTGCATTTCCTGCATAACAACACGAATCCCTGGGATCATTGCAAGGTGAGTACCAAACTGGATTTATCCCTTCGTTTTGTCGATACGGCAAATCCTTATGTCAAGGATTTTTTCCGGATAGACAGCAAGCCTTGGGATGTAGGCAAGACCTTTGTTTACGGGCAGTCCATCCCGATCTGCGTCACCTATTCCGAACCGGTCGACTTGTCCGGGGCTACGCTGCAGGTAAACGGAATTACGCTTACTCCGGTTGAATCTGACAGCCGCGGTGTCAGAAGTGCAACTTTCCTATATCCGGTCAAACAGATTGACGATTCCGATCTGCGCATTTCCGAACCGCGGGGAGCTAAAGATATGGCTGGGAACCTGCAGATTCCCGCGTCCGAAAGAGTTATGGAAAGTGTCACTTTTACCAACATCATTCAGCAGCAATACAAGCTGAATACCTTTAAACAAGCCTCCGCCAGTATGGTTACCGGAGAAAATGGGATCCCGGTCTGTCAGGTAGAGATTGACTTAAACGATAACGGGGATGTTACCAACTGGCTGGTTAGCGAGGCAGGTGCCAATTATGATGAAAAAGCTGGTAAATATAAGGTTCCCAGCATTTACGCATCCATCGACGGCGGGGCCAGTAAAATCGATCTTTATGCGGATAATGAAATAACCCCCACAAAACTGGTGGGCAGTTTTACTGCGGAAATGAACGATTCTGCCGTGACGCGGACGGGAGTGGTCGAGTTCTATCTTGATCCAATTATAAACAGCACCGCCGGCCACCAGCTTCTTGTCGGCACCTATGCTACATATACAGTTGATCCGGTTGTTTTCCTGGAGGCAGGGGATTTTTCGATTACGGATAACTTTCCATCAGATGGGATTGTTTTTGCCGATGAAGGGGGAGCCTTAAAGCTTAACTACAGCGTTACTAACGCGGCAGCTACTTATCAGGATGCAGATGATTTCAGCTGGTCCAGCAGTGATGAAACGATCGCAGTAATTGCAGCAGACGGCAGGATTTCTCTCACCGGTAACCCGGGCAGCGTAACTTTTACCCTTACCGCTCAAAACGGCAATATTGAAGGCAAACAGGTTGCAAAGAACAGTCGGACATTAACCGTCAAGGCGGGTCTGACCCCTTTCCTGCTCATCCCTGACGGTTTGAATGTCGTTACCGTAAAGAACGGTGAAGATGCCGAGGTCCGCTGGACATCCAACCTTACCTCCAAAAATACGGAGGCTGGCAGGGATACCGTTTTTGATGTGGAAGTCTTTGCGGCTGATTACAGCGGAGGAACCCTGCAAAAGGGTCTATCCGTCTACCGATGTTCAATGACTTCCAGCCAGGAAAATCCGGTTTCCAACTGCATTATTCCAGCTTCCTATGTAAGCAATGTTTCCGAGATGGGAAGATACAGTTATATCGCAACCATTACGGCCCCCCATCCCTATAATGCAGAAAAAACACTTGCCGCAATTGCCTATCTGTCGGTCGTTGCCAAACCGGCCGTGGTCAGGCTGGAAAAACTGGAAAAATATTTTATTACCGACAGTACTACCTGCATCCCGATAAGCTGGACGCTGGAAAACTTTGATGAGGTAAACGCAGCGGAATTTGCCCTCGAAATTACCAGAAACGATGAAAAAATGCCGGTTTACAGACAGACGAATACGGCATCCGGCGGTGGATTTTATAATCTCGATATTCAAGAGGTTGCCAACGGATTTAAAGATATTTACACGGTTACTGTAAAAGTCAGGAATACCGGGGATGAGGCCTGGTCACACGATTCCTTTGTGCTGCATGTATATAGCCAGGATGCTTTGAAAATATGGCTTGACGGAGCCGAGCCCGGGCCCGGTTATACCATGAGCAATATTAAAAAAATAAGCTCTATGTCCAGTGAGGAAATCCTGGCGCTTAAACGTGATATAAAACTGCGCAACGAGGTTTCTATAAACTACGATGATTATGGCTGGGGTCAGATCAGCGACCAGATTAAATGGCATTCAACGGATAGTCATATCGGAAGCCTTAATTATCAGCAGGGCGGCTACTACAGAAATATAGAAGAGCTGGTTTATTCCTCTTATCGGCCGGAAACCAAATTTGCACTGTCAGGGCTGCGTGATGGGAATACCCGGCTTACAGTAACCCATGCGGCCACCGGCATGCAAAGAACGCTGGATGTGGTTGTGGAGACCCTGAAGGACAAACTCTACTTGTTCCAAATATTACCGCAGGCTGAAACCACCCTGACCTATACCAACGGCAACGGAGAAAAACGTGTCGTGGTAACCAACGCCGGAGGGGAACTGGCACTCTATGAAGAAAGCGGGATAGCCGGTGAAATATATATGGAATCTGCCAGCGGAGACAAGATCTATATGGGAACCATGTACAAAGGATTGCTTTCGGCAGAACAGGATTCAACCCAACTGGAATTGTATCCGCTTAATATTTTCAAGCTGCGCGAAAGCGCAACGGCAGAGATGTATTTCAAAAATCCGGATGGAACGCCTTACCGCGGTGACATATTTTTAAAAGGCGGAGTTTATAAAAATGACCGCTATTGTCCGGCTGCTTTGCTGAACAAAATACCGGGCAATCAGTCGCAAACCATTACTGCAGGCAATGACGGCAAGATAACCGTGCGCATGAACACTAGTCAATTTTGGTGTGAATCCAGCAACGAGGTTTTAACGCCGCAGGACAAACTTAAATTTATCTATGAGATCAGCTTCCCGGGCGATGAATATTATCCCCAGATCATAAATCTGGACGGGGATATGAGCAGTGAGGAAGTAGTGACTGCCGGGGCAGGAATCGTTGCCCTGGAAAAGGTGGCAGCAGGCGAGAAATACAAACCTTTTGTAGCAACCCAGACGATTACTTATGAAGCAGGAAGAAGCCGCAACATTGATGTACGTAAATTTAAGGGTAAAATCGGCCCCAGTGCCGCCCATGATAAGGTCATCTTAAATACGATGGTGTTGTGGTGGGGAGAAACCAAGGATGACAAGTCTGACGGTCACGAATTATATTTTGAAGACAAGTATGGAATGGTTTTCAAGCATCAGACCCAGGCAACGGTTGATTATCCATTCACTGACATGGTCAGTACTTTAAATACATTTACGCTTGACCGGGGTACAGTCGGGACATGGGCCACTCCTGTTCAGGAACTGCATCTGGTTTTCAACGATACCGGGTCGACCCGGTACATGAAAAAGGAAATGTCTTTCCGAGCTGCCAACATGCTGGATGTACCCAAGGCCATTGATAGTGACAGCTTGGTCATCACCCTGCAGACAATGTCATCCAATGCCGAGGCCGATGCCGGCAGTCTGAGTTTGTCGGATGAAATAATCGGGGCAGGATTAAAACAACTTAGTAAGCAGGGGACGGGTAGTCTGGGGGATATGTTTCAAATGGTCATTGCGCCTACCGCCGATCCGACCGTTTATGTAGCCCTGATCGCCCTCAATCTGGGCGGACTGGCCAATGAAGACCCTCAGACCGGCAGTGAACTGGAGTATACCCCTGGCTTAAGCGACGCCATGGATATAATGAAAAAGAAATATATAACCAGCCAGAAGAAAGACTTTACCAAGAACCTTTTTTCCCAAAGCTTTTCCGAGAAAGATTTTTCCTTCGTTTTCGGTGGCTATATGGAGGCCGAGGTGTATTATAATTTTGATCACGGAAAATGGGAGGTATTGGTCCTTAATGGAGGGTTCAACGCTGGTGCAGGACTCGACTACACCTGGAATTACAATACCTTGGTGGGGCCCATTCCGGTAACTGCCCAACTAGGGGTCGGGGCCAGTGCGGAAGTGATTTTCAAGGCGGCTGTGCAGCGAGGGGAAATCATCAAAACAACCTATGACAAAGATGCCGTCAATGACTACCTGACCACGTTGCGTATCTACGCATATTTCAAAGCATTTGCCGGAGTCGGCTTTGATTACTCGGTGGTGGCCTTAAAAATAGGCTTGTTTGGTCGGATATCCCTGGATGCGCAATTTGCCTGGCTGAACCAGCCCTATGCCAAGAGTAAGAAAAATGGACAAAGTCTGACCGTCAACGGACAGATCGGCATTGAGGCGGATGCCAAATTCTTGTTTGTTTCGGAAACCTATATATTGACCTCCAGGAACTTTAAAATTGCCGGAGCAACCTATAATGATTGGGAAAAAATTCAGACTACCTGGAAAGAGATCGGCAAAGGCTCAAGTGACAATCTCGATCGGCTGGCGGTTCCCGAATCTTTGATTGAGGAAAATTTGAGCCTGTATCCCATCTCGTCCCAATCAACCCTGGAAGATCGCGATTATTTGCAGCAATTCCAGCGTTCCTGGGCGTTGTCACAGAAGTTTGGGCTGCAATCACTGGATGATGAAAACGGCGTAGAAAGTTTGCAGACCAATACCTATCCCTTTGCCAATCCGCTGCTCTCCGATGA
>JAAYCZ010000238.1 GCA_012729495.1 Syntrophomonadaceae bacterium
ATACCGTCATCACCAAGTTCCGCCTTGATCTCACCGCCGGCAAAAACCGTATCCATATGGGTAAGGAACAAAAGTGGCTGAACATCTGCCGTACCTGCTATTCTAACCAATAGGTTGCCGGAGTTTCCTTCCAACATTGCCCCCGCCTGATCCTCAATACAGACCGCTTTGCGTTCCTGAAAATAATTGATTAAATAATCACGAAATGCTCCTTCCTGACCCGAGGGAGAACTTATCTCAACCAGCTTCATAAAATGTCTGACCAGTCGTTCTTCATTAATCATTTGTTTCGCCCCTTCCCAGCTGATCAATAGCTTTTAACAGTTTATTGTTTTCAATGGTAGTGGTCAGAGAATATTTTTCCGTATATAAATGTATCGCTATCAGGAAAAACAAAAATGCCAGCCGCGCGCTTAGAGATAACCAACTGGCCGCATAAACACCCAGCGCCAGGCCCAGTACGTTGGAGCCGGCATCTCCCATCATGGCCCGGGCTTTGACATCAACCGGCAGGTAGCATAGTACTGCTCCCAGCAAAGGTGCCAGCAGCAGATAATCAACCTCCGCCAGAACAGCGGCAGCAATTAGCAGTAAAAATAACAGATAACCCTTAATTGCCCGACCCGGTCTCAGATCGAGCAGATTCATCATATTGGTAAACAAAGCCATAAGCAGCGTATTTAAAACTATATTCCACCATGCTCCGCCCAGGGTAACAGCGATGAAAAAAGCGACGAATCCTCCTCCCAGCGCCTTCAGCCCGCCGGTGGTCAGCCGTCCCTTTAACAAAGCGCCAAAATGGCCTCTGAAGCCCAGGGTGTCGCGTTGGCCCAGCATATCATCAATAAAGCCTAAAAACGAAATCACGGTCAGTCCCAGCAGGAAGAACTGATAATTATCTTGCCCCCAGCCCAGGAAAATATAAACCAAAAAAACCAGCATCAGCGCCAGGGGAAAAGTCAGGCCGGCACTGACCGGAATATCAATACCCTGATAATTTTTGCGCACCGCCCCGGTTTTCTTTAACATCGGCAAAAGGAAAAAGAGAAGCAACCCTTCAGCGAGTGCCCCTCCCAGCAAGGCTCCGATGGCAATAAGCGCAGCATTCATTATATGCTCCCCCTTGTTTCTTTGCTGATCACCCTCAGCACATCCAGAAATTGTTTGCCCCGATGAATAAAACCACGCAAGTCACGGCCGGTTTCGTTATGACTCATGGTGGTCGGAACCTCCATTATACGGAATCCTTGGCGCAGCGCCCTGATGCTCATGCCCAGTTCCACTCCATAAGCCTCGGCAAACGGGGTTACTGCCTGTAAAACTTCCCGGGTCATTGCCCTCTGACCGCTTAAAGGTGCGTTGACTTCAATATTTCCAGCTTTCCTGATCGCCCGGGCGGCAGTGCCTTTGACCAGCCCGAACCCACCTTTTTTAGTCGGGGGAGGAAAGGAGGCAATACACAAATCGCATTGATTATTCAGAACCGGTTCGATAATTTTATAGGCTTCGGCCGCACTTGACCCCAGGTCGCCATCGATAAAAGCCACAATATCAGTATCAAGCCATGGAACTGCTGCGTTCATGGCCCCGCCTTTACCGCGATTGCTTTTTAAATCAATAACTTTTACCCCCTGCTCCCGTGCCCGCCGGGAAGTATTATCTCCGGAACCGTCGTTGACCACAATGATCTGCACCTCCAGCGGCAGACTCTTTATAGCCTGAACGGTGGCAGTAATTCGTTCCTCTTCATTATATGCAGGGATAACAACCGTAATCTTCTTCAAGCTAAGTTCTCCTTGTAAATTCCTGCGGCAGGACCGGCATAAACAGGGTAGCTTTGGTTTTAATGCCGTAATTGCCGGGCTGACCATTAAGCGCCAGTACCATCGAAATCTGGCCCACACTCATATCAATGTTGTCAACCGTACCAATACTGAATTTCTGGTAATACTTCATATATGAAAACTTGACTTTGGAACTTTCCGTACCGATCACCTGGATTCCATCATCCAGCAAATTCTTAATCAGCGTGCTGTCAAAACCCTCGGGAAAGGATTGACCCAGGGTATTGCTGCCCCCGATCAGAATAACCGTATCAATGGGATTATTATTGGCATAATTTATTTTTATCAGTTTATTTTCGCTTAAAAAAACGTTCAAAGCAGGATCTGCTTGGTTGGTAACCATCAAGGCCAGTGCTTGGGCAACCTTTTGCCTTAAAATATCCGAGGTCGTATTGCTTTCCAGCGCAAAATAATCGATCAGATTGGCACGCAGTTTACTGTCTTTCATATTTATATTTTCCAATACCATCGCCTGACTGTTGATATTGGCCCCAGCCAGGCTTAATGTATTGATAATTCCGCTCGGCATGGCCTGGCTTCCCGAAACCACCACCGCCACGTTACGCCCCTGCAATTGACCCGCCACAATCGGCACCAATATGCTCTGGGCGAAATTCTCATAATTGGTGATCATTTTACTCTTTTTTACGTCCTCAGCCATAAGCGCGCTTTCATGTTCTCTGAGTTTAGCGAACTGCTCCTCCAGGCTTACAATAATTTTTTGCTGCTGTGCGACCATTACGTCATTGCTGACGATGGTGCTGCCGATCAGGATTCCCATGCCAAGAGCCAGGAAAACCGCGACAATCGATACAATATGGTATTTTAAATCAACCATTCCCATCCCACCATTTAAAAAAATATACCCGCCCTTGAACCTCAGTTGAAAAGCAATTTAAGCTGTAGCCATAATAAACTGAAAAATGGCTTGGTCGCGGGTGATACCCACAGCAAAACTACAATCGGAACCAAGGCGGCCAAAAATAACTCCACCACATAACGACGATGTAAACTCTGTTGATACAGCTGACTTACACCGCGGGCATCAACCAGAATGGATCCTACCTTCATCCTCACCAAAAAGGTACTGGCCATTCCTTTGCGGCCTTTTTCAAGAAAATCAATCATGTTGGAGTGTGTACCCACCGCTACAATCAGCCTGGCCCCATGTTCCCAGGCCAGAATCATGGCCGCATCCTCGCTGGTTCCGGTTATCGGGAAAACCACCGGATCAATCCCCATTGCCTGTACCCGCTCCAAACCTGGGGCCTTGCCATTGGCATAAGCATGAACTACAATTTCAGCGCCTGACTGCAACGCCTGATCGGAAACAGAGTCCATATCACCTACAATGATATCCGGTTGCAAGTGAAATTCCAACAAAGCATCAGCCCCGCCATCAACTCCAATCAACACCGGTTTTTGTTCCTGAATGTAAGAACTGATCGCCCGCAAATCCTCTTTGTAACTACTGCCGCGCACTACTATTAATACATGGCGTCCCAATATTTGCGTATTCAAATCCGGTACTTCCAGATTTCCCAGCAGTACATCCTTTTCTTTTTTGGCATATTCCAGGGTGTTATCAACAAAATCATCCAGTTCATGCCTGAAGTTTTGATTGGCTTCATCCAGCTTATTTTGCACATCGGTAAGGGTAAGGATTTTACCTTCAGCCAGTATTAACCTTCCAGACATAATCTTGTTATCATCAATCTCCAGCCAGCTGCCTTCTTTAATATTATCAAAAATCTGGTCGGGGACTTCATCCAGGATCGGGATACCAGCTTTTAGTATTTTCAGCGCACCGCGGGCCGGATAACGACCGGTGATGGATGGCTGGGTATTGATAATCGCCTGGGGCTTAATATCAATCAGATTATTGGCCGCAACTTCGTCTATATCATCATGACTGATAATGGCGATATCACCTTTGCTTAATCTCGTCACCAGGTTTTTAGTACGCCTGTCCAGTTTGGCCCTGCCTTTTACGTGCATAATTTACCTCAAATAATTAATCATTCCGAATTTATACAGATCTATACTATCATATTTACCATACGCATACAAAATCCCTGCAATGAATAACGCCACAAGCATTCCAGGCACCGAAAACAAATGAAAACGATATGGATTGTGAAACATTTATCTTTTTAGGTTGACAATTTGCTGATAATGTTTCAGTATTAGAATATATTAATATATATTGTAGAAATTTGACGATGTCGTTCAGGGAGATGATTTACATTGCCAAATTCATCGTATTTTGAATTATCTCATGTTATGGATGCCATGATAGAAAATCCGTATATGTTTTTTGCGGTCGTAAATGCCGAAGGCAATCTATCAGTATCAGCCAAACCTTGCTGAATCTTTTGAATATTACTGAAGAACAGGCGCTGGGCAAATATATCCTTGACGTTATTCCGGACGGAAAACTTCCCGATGTTTTAAAGACCGGATGCATCGATGATGCTGATGTTTTATGGGTAAATGGACGCAAAACAATTGTTACCCGGGTACCAATTGTCAAAAATGGCGAAATTGTCGGCGCGGTATGCAGCAGCTTATTTATGGATATATCAAGTGCCCA
>JAAYCZ010000239.1 GCA_012729495.1 Syntrophomonadaceae bacterium
ACACCGATACCGCTTCTTGCAGCACGAATCCCGGCATGGGTTATTTTCGAGCGAAATTCTGGGGGGTGTGAATAAAAAACATCCATCGTTTTTCGTCATACTTTCTACGCACTTAACTTGACATTACTTCCTTATCGAGTGCTTCACGGAAGTAGAAGTATTTACCGTCTTTTATAATAATCTGAACATCTTCATCATAGACTGCTTCCGGTGTATTTAAAGCTTTTCCCTTAGGTGGGGATTGAGAGTTAATCTGCTGGACCAGGCCCTGTTTTAATTGCTTGTATTTCCACTTTTCATCTACGAAACCGGGTACTGCCCAAAGAAACGATGTGAATCCGGTTTTTGAAATGCGATTCTTATCCAAATCAATACATAATGATTTAACCTGTCTATCATGCCACTGCTCCAGTGAACTTCTGGTTTGTATAGATTGCTCTAAAAACTTGTTGAACAAGGAGTAGCTCAAATCAGTTGATATGCTGCCTTTCCCCAATAAATATGTAAGTTTGCTGATTTCCTCAAGAATGCTAACCAATACATTCTGATACTCGACCAGAATGTTGAATTCATCAACCTTTTCCTGATACTCTTTATAGTTTGGATCAGGACTCTTTTTAATAATGTCGGTTATCGTTAGATTGACCTGCCCAAGCAATTCAGTCGCACTGCCTTTTAGATTTTCTGTGGTAGTAAGTTTGATTTTTCTTTGTTCATCATTCTCCATAATTTCAGAGCTGAATTGAGAAATCTCGCCAACCCGAGAAATCAAGGATAAAATCCTGCTTTTAAACTCCCTTTGTTGAAAGTCGCTTATCTTATCAATACTCTTTGTCATTGTTTCCAACTTGGAATTTATTTCTTCCATAATAATACTGTCCAACCACCAACGCTCCAACATTCGCAATGTTTGCTGCGCCTTTGGCCAGCGAGGCTGCCTTAGTACTTTTCGTAATGTCTACTCTAGCAAAATTTGCGTGCCCTTTAATATTCTTTGCTCCACGATAAAAACCCCGTACGGCGCCTTCAATTTCTTTAGATTCCGCAAGGGTTGCACCATTCGGTATTACCGCTTTATAAACTTCCAGGTTCTTAAGCCCCTTATTCGCGATTGTTTTCGCTGCGGTTTCTGCCGCTGCCGGAATAGTCGCTGAAATTCTGGCAATAACCGTACAGTCAGTAATTTCGAAAATGCTATTTTCATCTATTTCAATTGTCTCCGGTAGTAGTTCTATCGGGAGGATTATCTCACTTTCCTGAATGCGTTCAACCTCTAGTGCTTCAGCCGCTTTAGCTTTTCTTCTTGAATAAACTATCAGAGCAACAACCAGAGCAACTAATATTGTTGTTATCATTACTATCAGAAATGTATCCATGGTTTACCTCCTAAAAACAGCTGGGTGTATTTAAACAGCCCCCAGTTAATCTCAAAGAACTCGCCTGATGATCTTAACAATGAACTTCACCACCGCTCTCAGGATGACAACCATTATAATTAATAGAGAGATTGCTGCAAGGGAGATCCACATATCTATAACTCCCTTCTATTCGCCATCAGCATGCGATGATTTGAACCTTACCCTCGCACACGTTTCGAATAATACCTTTCCAGTTGTTCATCACAAATCTTGATAAGTCGCGCTCAGACATCATCGGTCAACGACTTCCAAAGCTGAGTATTGAAAGTCACCCGTTTAGGATCATGATTGTGCTGCATGAACGCATTAACAAAACACACTGTAATCTAATTACCAGTATGCACAAATTAGCGAGTTCCGAGGATCTTTGAGTAGGCATCATACACAGCCGAGATGACTTTGTCAACCTCGTCCGAAGTGTTATATCTACCATAAGAAATTCGAATTGCAGACTTAGCCTGTTGCTCTGAAAGCCCCAAAGCAAGAAGTACATGCGACGGCTCTTCTTTGCCTGAAGTGCAAGCCGAGCTAGTGGACACGCAAACCCTCTTTAAGTCAAGCAGATGCATTAGCGCCTCACCCGAGACTCCCTCGAAACCAAGATTGACCATTCCGGGCAGACGATAAATGCTATCTCCATTGACCCTTACTGAGGTGATTTTTTCTTTTATGCCATCTACCGTTTCTTCAACCATTTTTCTTAGACGTTTTGCCTCGTCAGCCATCAAGCTGATACTTTCCTCTATGGCGTAACCTGCCGCAACTATTCCGGCAACATTCTCTGTTCCGGCACGGAGCCCGTGTTCTTGTTGGCCGCCAAATATCAACGGCGAAAACTCTAATTCCAATTGCTTGTATAAAATCCCCGTGCCTTTTGCACCATTAAATTTATGAGCAGATGCAGACAAGAAATCCACATTCAAAGACTTAACATCGATAGGGATGTGCCCTACTGCTTGCACCGCATCGGTATGAAAAAGAATACTTTTGCCTTTCAAAAATCGGCCTATCTCCTCAATCGGTTGTACTGTCCCAATCTCATTGTTGGCAAGCATAATTGAAACCAGTCTTGTGTTTGAGTTGATGGCTGCTTCAATATCTTCAACTGATACCCGTCCTGCATGATCGACGGGTAGAAAAGAAACCTTTACGCCACCCTGTTCAAGCGCATGGCAAGCGTTAAGAACGGATTGGTGTTCTATTGCAGAAGTAATAATATGCATCGGCTGGTTGCGATAAATATCCGCAACACATCTAAACACCCAACTATTTGCTTCCGATCCACCTGAGGTGAATGTGATTTCTGACGGATCCGCACCTATAGCCGAAGCTACCTGTTTCCGGGACTGTTCCATGGCACGTTTGGATTTTGCTCCAAGTGAATACTTGCTGGAGGCATTACCATATTGTTCGCGCAGAAAAGGCATCATCATTTCAAAGGCTCTATCTGATATTCTCGTTGTTGCGGCATTGTCAGCGTAAATCATGGTCTCATCTCCTAAAGAAACAATGTGCAACCTTGTTCTTTGAATTCGGTTATCTTTGCATTAAGGTCTTCTATGGAGACATCAAGGTGAGCTGCAAGGCAGTCAATACAAAACAACCGTGAAAGATTTTTATCCAATAACTTATTATTAAGCCCAACGGCGTTCTTATCAAGTTTTCTCTCGCACACACAGCATTTGGTTACTTTCCCCATTACAAATCCCACCTCACCGTGTATGTAGAGAAGCCGAGATTTCCATCAGGGAACATACCCGGATTAACGAATCTCATCTGCTTCAAGACCGTCTCCTGCATACTCTTGGCGGGGGTCAGACAATACTTATCAAACTCCTGTTTAAATTTCTGAGTTCGGATAAGGTGACTATCTGAGTGCGGGAAAAATAGCTTCAAGTAAGCCGTACAAAGACGGAAAATGGCTTCTTTTTCACGCCCTGATGTGTCTCCTGTAGCGGCTTTGACATCGACAAGTTCCTCTACCATTCCGCGATACTTCATTGTTTCAGGTGTACTGCGTAAGAGGTGCATAATCTCAGTGAAGTATTCCGAGTTCAATGCCCAGTCATTGATAAACATCCGTGGGGAAAGTGCAGGGACAAATTGTCCGGGTATAAAGCCGTGGATTCTTTGCAGTAAGGCGCTATCTCGGAAAATCGGGTTGATGTCGCCAATCATATCTTTGTCGCTATCCATATTTTCGTATGCGATGTTGCCAAGAAATACTATGCCCGCTTCTCCGTCAATGCGAGTACCGCCTACGGTCACATAGCCATCTTCCATATAACCTTTCAGTATGCCTGCCATTTCTTTGTCGTTGGCGAACTCAATGGATTTAATCTCGTCAACGGCAATGAAATCATTGCAGGTAACCAGACCTTTGGCTCGTGCTCCGGGTCGGCGGTCTATGAACAGCATAGTGCGGCTTACTTGACCGCCGGTGAGCAGCCAGCCATACTTGCTGATTTTTCCAAACATATACGATTTACCCGTTTGTTGCGGCGCAAGTTCGATAAGGTTCACTCGTGGCTGAATGAACGGCAGCAACCGCGTCAGCATCGTGTGCTTCGCTTTCCAAATGTCGCGTTCTATCCAACCCTTACGGGCAAAGCCGTCTGGGTTATAGTCGATTGCACCGAGCAGAATTTCCATCCATTCTTCAACTTCAAAATTGGTTCTCGCCTCACGGAAATCATCAAGGCTCACCTTATACGGGCAAAAATTTTTGAAATCAAGCAGTGTGAATCGACCATTTTTCTTTCCGCCTTCCGGTGGCATATAGCCAAGTTTAATCAGACCCCATCCTCCGGCTTCACCGATGAGTTCGTCTTTGATTCTGTTCCACACATAGTCCTCGATGATGGTGTGGGAGTGCAAGAAACCGAGCGAGGGTATCTCGAAGCTGTAATAGTTCGAGTTGGAGTTAAAAGACACATTGACCTTGGCGAGGAATGGGCGCGTTTCACCCATCGTCCGTGCCTCATCTTCGAGCCGCTCCTTTTCGCTGCGAGGCGGGATAATCGTCGCAACGTAGTCGCTAAGCGAATCTATGTTGTCCACAGTCCCGTCAGCACCGGTCCTGCGTTTCAGAATCCAGTCGCGCAAGAAAGCTTCTATCTTAGCCGCCTTGAACATCGACATAACGGACGGGTCTTTGAAAACTGTGGTAGAGGGGAAATATTCCCTCAACTTATTGACATCGTACATCTATTTCTCCCTCCCTAAATGAGACCTTCAAATTCATCTACCACATCGGCGGTAGTCTTTTTGCCGAGTTGTTTCGGGACTTCCGCTACGGCGTTTCTCGTAAACACCACGATGGGAACAAGTCGCTCCTCAAGCGTCGCACCACCGTGCAGTTCATAAAGCTTGCCGCCCATTTTCGGCAATCTATTATACCCTCGTACAATCCAGTACGTTTTTTTCGTTTCTGGAAAATATTCTTGTTCTAATTCTGGCGGACGGGCGGCTCCTTGCGGGGCAAGTGAATACCGCCAAGCGTCCGGCTGTCCATCCCACGGTAAGGTCGTGCCTTTGCCCTCATTGTGGGCAATTACGGCAAGTCGAGAAGCACCGTGGTCGGCTGTCACGACAACGCGGGCAAATCGGGTGAGCCCATCGGCAATACGGTTCATAATCTCGGTTTCGAATACCCGCAGGGTTTCCGCAAAATTCCGCTCAGGTATGGAGACCTCGTGTTTTGTCACTCCGTTATGAACGATATTGTCAATGCTTTTTATTTCAGGCAATATCCGAGCCTCGTCCCACTTAATCGGATTAAATATGGTTTCGGTTGGCAGTTTGGCGGTTACGACAGCCTGAGACTCAATGTTCATACCACGACGTTTTGCCAATGCAAGCAATAGCGGCATATATTCCGCACCCATTGCGTCCACTACGAGCAGCGCAACATCAGATTGCGTATGCAACTCAGCCATAATAGCGTCGCGGGAGGGATATGTCTTTGGGACAACAAAGTCGTAAGCTCGTTTTACAAAGCTATCCGTTATGCTACCCGAAACCTTATGCATGCGGTACTCCTTGAAGTATGCAGTCGTTGCCGCATCCTCAAATTCGAAGGCGGAGGAAAAATAATCCGCAAGGGTCGGAAACAGTTCTCCATACCCTTTGGGAAAACCGTACGACAAGTCTTCCGTAGAAGCACGGCGCACTATCTCAACACGCTCCGCGTTTGTACCGCAGTTTAGGAACTGCAGAGCATCGCCCGACTCCTTTGCTTGCCCAATGAACTCTACAATCAGCGACTCATAATTCGAGCCGACTGTCTTTAGTGCTTCCGCTCGTTCCGCTGCATACTTTTTTGCATTCAAATCAGAAAGAACATCAATTGCCGAACCCACTATGTATTTCCATAGCAAGTTATCACGGGTAACGTCCCCAGATACGACTTTTGCGATAAATGAATCGCCCGGAAGCCGCCTCCGTAACAACCAAATATGCGCCGGCCATAAACCATCAGACGGCAGTTCAAGTGCACGTTTCAGTGCAAGTCGTGTGTTAATATTTCCGGCACCAAATAGGGTCTCAAGATAAAATTCTGGGCTTTGCCCGCTTTCAGCCGATTTTGAAAGCAATAGCTCTAAGGTAGCATCGTCCAAATCGGCATCTAGTCCGTAATGCTGCGTCGCAACATCACGGGTTTCAAGGACAAACGAGACCGCATTCCCGATGCCAGCTTGCTTCTCAGTTAACCCTGCCAATATGAGCGTATAGTTGCCGGATGGCTCATATGGACTCATTTTACCAAGTAATTGTTTGTAACCGATGACGCCACCGGACTTAATCCACCTATCTGAATATGCTTGTATGCTGAGAGGATCAAGTACCTCATCGTTTCCATTCTCGATGGAAATGATGCTGAGAGATTCCTCGTAGCGGGGTGCGAAGTTAGGCTTTCTGAGAGCAGACAGCAAATAATCTGCGTTCAGCGCATTACCGTCAAGTCTGTTGCGAAGTTCAGACATAAACGCGGTTGCACTTTCGGCGTCGAGCAACGCCAAATAAGCATCCATCCCCACTACCAATGCGCGTCCGCTTAATGCTTGGATTCTGGCATCAACAGCATTCATCAGTACATTTGGCATCGGTAAACTTGTGCCACTGTCAGGAAGGCAGTCTGCCACTTTAATAACGGTTACCCCACGACCTTTATGGTGATTCAAAACTTGTGCCGCCGTGGTGTTATTGGGGTACACAATGACACGCGGCGCATTAGGGTTGCTAAACGTAGCTTGAAAATACTTGTTGAGAGTGTATGCCATCGTCAACCCTCCCAAAACAGCAGTCCCAGTTCGGGGTTCTCGTCGGCAAGTTGCAAAAGTTTTCGCTTTAAGTCTTCCGCATTCTTGCCGCGAAGTTTCTCCTTTATTTGCGGCGCGATTGTCCCTTTGTACTGGCTCTTTATAAATTCCGTGATATCAGGACGGAGCGGCCAGTTATTCGGCTGATTTCCGTTCTGGCTACGCAGAAATTCAAGCAATGACGCAAGACTGATATCAAATTTCTTATACCGTACGGGGATGACATCGGTCATAAGAGTCTTCTGGCAATCGGCGATGCTTGCCTCTTTAACCTCTTTCAGAATCTCAAGCATATCCGCAAGTTTAGCTGCGGCAAATGTTTCAGGTTGCTCGATAGCTCTGAGTAGGTCTGTGGTATCGGGGTGGCTGCCAAAAACATACCTTGCTGGCATTCCGTTGTTCATCGCCCATTCAGCAGGTGTTCCTGTGCTGGAAATCCGTGTCCATTCACCTTTTATTTTTAGGACAACCGATTGTTTCGCAAACTCCTCGATTTTCACTTGCAGGTTATCCATAAAGGTTGTTTCGTCTAAGCCGAATCCGCCGAGCATTGAATTCAGTATGCTGAGCAGGTCGGTATCTTCAATAGACACACCATTTAATCGAGATTTCAAAATCAACAGCGATTCGGACTTCGTATGGTCAAAGAACAGCCTTTTTATGAACTCAAAGCTCTGCTGTAAGGCGAGTTTTATATCCTGTGCCGAACCCCCTGATTGTACAGCGGAAAGGAACCCGCTTAATATCGGATATACAGATTCAATCAAGTGTTTCGGCAAATGGTTTGTTTCGGTTACCGCAGTTTTGAGCGCGGCAAAAACGCTCTTATAAGGCACAAACTCCGAAAAGCCGCACAAGGGCTTTGCGAGTTCGATAACCTCATACTCACAGGCCATATCGTCAATTTCGCGGGTGATATCAGCTTGTTTCCACAGCCAACCGGCCGTTTCTTGGCAACGGTCAAGGATAGCGCGGCAATACCCATGAGAGACATCACCGATAGACTTCGCCAGTGCTGATAGGGACGGATTTTCTTTATCGACATATATTTCAAATGCACTTACGAAGTTCTCTGTCTTGATGTAGTCAGCAATTGCGCCCACTATATCTGGGTCGTTTATTATTATCTCTCCCGCTTCCTTAACGGCGTTAACCCTTTCCTCAACCTTGCCCTTGCTGCTGGTCGTAAATGCCGTGCAGACATCATTCAAGACGGTCTCAATATCATCCGCTTTCTGGTCGTTTGCAACGCGAACATACTCCGGCAATACCCAAAGCGGAACTCTTGCGGAAATAGCCTCAACACGCCCTTGAATCTGGCTCAGAACGCTTTCAACCGTCGCGTCCGCAATTGGCGTCGCTCCAAAAATTATCGGTGCTTTCTCGATGAACTTCTTTTCCTCCTTCGAGAGACGGCAAATCAGTTTTTCTTTGTTACCCATTTTATTGCCGCCATCGTCCTTGACCACAGCTTCGATAATCTCCTTAAGAGTTTTTATATCGAGCGGCTGGGTTAATTGCCCGTTTGTCCATTGGTAGTTCTTCTGCAAAATGTCTCTCAGACAGAAACCTAAAGCAAACGCAGACAGTGCATTGTAGCGTAGACCATATGGCGCACGTTTGAGTTCGATGTACACAACACGGATGGATTGCTGACCACCCCTGCCAACCGTGTTTGAAAACTTCTTCTCAAACAGAGCGTGAATTGCCGCAAGTGGGTGATCTGGGTTTTGTGCGAACCAATTAGGGTCATCTGTTACACCGTTTTTTTTCAGTGTGTTGACCAATTGCCCAATCGGGCCCGAAGTGGCGTTAAACAGCATACCCGCTTCAGCATAGGCTTGCAGAGAGCTGTTCCCAAAATGCGGATCTTGGAAGCCAAGGTGGTCAATGCCAAACCTCAGCGTTTTGCGGACATAGTTGGTAATCAGTTCCTTAAACTGATTCCAGCTTGTGTCTGAGGTCTCTATTGTGCCGTTGCGATAGCGGTGAACGCGGATAACTGCATCGTTCTTTTGAAGTTCTTTGAACCAGTCATTTTCAACCCCGTCAAGTGCGTCGCGAATTTGCTTCTTTGCCGCAGTATCGTTCTCCGTCATATACTGGGCATACTGGCGGATGTACTCGCCCCAAAGATTTTTATTACTATGGCAGAATGACAGTTGCGGGAAAGTAAACATCAAAATGCGATGGTCGTTAAGCTGTCGCAGGATGCTTTCAATCTTCTGCGGGATTTGTAACTGTTCATCGTGGTCTTTGGCAACGACAAACCAAAGGCAGGCAGAACCATCATCTTTGTTTATATTCGCGGTGTATCTGTCACGGGTAGCCTGATTGATATTCGTCAAGGTCGTATGGCTTGCGTCCGAAACACGAATATCAAACCTGCCTGAGCTATACTTGCGGTAATTCTTTGTATGCTCCTCAAGTTTAGACTCCGCTTTTTCGTGCAACAGTTCGTGGAACTTATCCCTATATTTCTCGATATCCTCCGGCTTTACGGTCGAAATCGTAAACAAGGATATGTTCCCATTAGTAACGGAGAAGCAGTGTTTCTTTTCTAACTCCTCAACGATACCACGAGGGTCGGCGATTGTGCCATCGCCCTTAAACGACAGTTCTATGTTCTCCACGGTCGGTTTCAGTCTGTCATGGCCGCCGGGCGCAAGTTTATCAAGGAGGCAGAAAAGCAATACCGCTTTCAAGATGCGTAGCTCCGACGCGTCTTCCGTTTGGTTTTGGAACACACGGTCGCGAGTTTGCTTATAAAACGCTCCAATGCCGGCAATCTCGCTGTCAAGACCTGCATCTTTACGGTTACCAACAAAAAACTGCCACAAATAGTCAACTGTTAAGAACTGCTTGCTTGCTACTTCTGGACCACCAGCATCAATAAAATCTTGGAATTCTGTACCGTCTGCGCCACCTTTAAGATACTCGAAAAAACTGCGCTGGTTCGATTTTGCTTGCTCAGACAAATGCTTGAGCAGGAAAGCCGCCATTGGGTGAATCGGAAGAATATCATAGAAGCGATCACGGTCGGGGTCATCTGTACCGTTAAACTTGTTGACGAGCGATGATACGGAATCCCACAGGTCATCCTTTGCATTTTTCCATTCGGCGGCAAGCGTCGTGTCCTTGACATCCACCATTGCGTGTTTGGCAAGACGGAAAGCCGTATCGTTTGGCATTTGAAGTTTACGGAAATAGAAGCGGTCATGAGCATATTTGTATCTTTGCGAACCTTCGGCGAAGTACATTGATAATTCCATATGCGTTACTGGCACAAGGAAAAAGCGGTTTACGCCCGGCGACTCTGTTATGTCCTCGAAAGTTTTTAGCTTTTCCTTGTTTGCCTCGACAAATGGGTGAAACTCATCAAAGAGGTAAACAATACTATGGTAATTATTAGCTTGAAGAATTGCTTTAATCCATTTCCGGAATGCTGGTACATCAAACGGCAGATAGATGCTGTCCTCACGAAAAACGCGCTCAATATCAGCAAGAAGCTTAGGCGAATCCGCAGGGTTATTGAGTGCATTCACAAGTTGTTCTGTTGTCTTAATGTTTGCACTAAGATACCTAAGCTGGTTTTGAATAGTATCACGAGCCTTGAAGAAGTTTTCACCCTCGCGTTTAACGCGCTCAATAGCCACATCGAGCATTGACAGTGCTGGGACTTCTAACCCGCGCTCAGTCAGTGCGGAAATAATACCTTGCTCCAAACGAACGAGTAAGTCTACATCTGCTCCCACATTTGAGGAGTTGTAGTCGTAGACTACAAGTGTTCCCTCAGTGCGACGGTCGAAGAGGTCTTTTTCAAGGCTGTCGCGGTCTGACAAACCATTTGAGGCGTGTTCATCGAGCCATTGACGGACGCGGATCTCATCGTCCATAAACAGCTTCTGTATGACAAGCGTGGCATTGGTCTTACCTGTGCCGAGATTTCCGGTTATCCAAATCGATTTAGGACCGGAGCCGAGAACAGACAGGAGTGTTTTGCAGATGTCCTCGAACTCAGTATGCGGATAGAAATCGAGCCATCGATCAGGCGTCTTGTTGATTTCTGCGGCTGTCATTACCGGGCAATAATCGTCCGCGACGGTGAAAAAGTCTGAATAGTGTCTCATTTTACTATTCCCCCAGTACTAAGTTTATAATATCTCCCAGCGTGTGTTTTTGTGGGTAAACTTCTAATCCGTCATTACCGTGGGTAAACGTCGTAGAGATATAATCGGGATAACGGGTACGCAAGCCCTCGCATTGTCTCTTGAACGTATCGGGTGTAATGCCGAACGCCACGAGTGGAGAAACAAAGGTAGAATCCACGTCAGCCGTGAGCAGTTCACGCACCGTGAAACTCCCACGCTCGGCAAGGTCGGCGATAAGGTATAAACCGTAGAGGATGGTTAGAGGCTGCACGTCTTTAGCTTTGCGGGTTAAGGCTATGACCTTTTTGCCTTTGTACTCAGGCAACATCACAGCATTGCCCTCTCCTCCGAGAGGTGACTCATCAGCTGTATTCTTCAATGCATCGAGGCGACGGTCTTTGGCGTTATTGGTAAGCGGGTAGCTTTCTTGCAAAGACTCCAGCAAGGCCCGGACATCTTTACGTTCGTCGATTTCAGTGGAGACGCAATACCAGTTAATGAGCGGCGAATTATTTACTAGTGCCACCCATACGAACTCCCAAGCTATCTCGCACGATGTTCCTTTCGCTCTGAAAAGCTCAACCAATTTTGTAGGCTTGCGGTCTTTCGTGACAATCAACGCTTGCGGAAACCACTTCTTTGTCGAATCCACCTTTTTGTCGCCTATCGGATGTGTGCTGTCCCAGTGAAAGAAGGTATCGCCGCGTTCCAATAACGCATCAATAAACGCTTCTCTTAATCCGAAATTGTTGTAACGAGCGAACTCGTTCGCCACGCTGTTTGAATTCTCAGGTTTGTACATAGACCGATACCTCCAACATGAATTTTCTATTTCATAGCATCTGCGACACTTAATGCACTTGTCGCCATTTATTTTTAACTTTCCGTCTTTGCTTATTATTGCGCCAAAACTACACTCGGCTTCGCAAGATTGGCAACCAACGCAACCCGATACTTTTTTAAATAACGTGCGCAACAGGGGCAAGATTGCGGTTTGCTCTGCCTGTGAATGGAACTCAAAACTAATCAAGCCACCACCAGTATAAGGAGCGCGGTACACAAACGGTATTCCGTCATCAAGCGACTTGGGTACCTTCAAAAGCTGCCGCTCAGTTTCCCTCTCCTTTACAACCGTTCCAAGTGTTTTTATCCATTCATAGAACAGTTCTTTTTGAAAATGAGGACTCTGGAATGTTGTTGTAAGTCCGTTTGTTTCCTCAAGTGGAGGGGTAATAAATTTCCTCAATACAATACCACTCCTGCGTGCTTGCCAGTACCGTTTGCCTATATACTCGCTCTTTTCTGTAGCTGAATCAAAGTGTTTAGAACTCGTTCCAATAATAATATCGCTATAAGGCTTCAGTTCTCTCGGATAAACTTTGTCAACGAACCACTCATACTTTTCCGATGACTCCGGACACATTAAGCAACCCACGCGGGTCAAGCCCTTTGTGTAGGCGCAATTGACAATAAGGTTGTTAGCGAAGATGTACAGCCATAACTCCTGCGCGCCCCAATCGAGGATGGGCATCCGGTTCATCTGTGAGGCGTTCTTTACACCGTCCGTGGCGTCTTCGTAAAACGAGCGGCTGTAGCTCTCATCGCCGCGAACGCCTACAAACGCCATAACCTTTATAGCCGACTTGCGAAGTTTCTTTTTAAGGTACATCAGCGCGGGGGTGCTTTTATGCACCGAACAGCACCACCGAATTGTGCGCGACGGTGGGGCAAAAACCCTCCAGTTCTCAAGAGCGGACGTTTCCGCTTTGGCAGTGATAAACTCGCGCTCTGGGTAGCGGGTCTTAATCTCTTCCCAAACCTTATAGGTATCCGGCAGTTCCATATCGGTGTCGGAAAAAACAACCGGCACGGAAAGCGGCAACACCCTGTGGCAGATATCGAGCAGGGCTACGGAATCCTTGCCACACGAAAAAGCGATGTAGGCGATATCACAACGCTTTATGCTTTCATCATATAGTTCCTTAGTCCGTCGTTTTGCATCGGCGACAACGATGTCCATTATTTTGGCGTTCGCCGCCACCATTGCCTCCACGTCCACCGGTTCAAGTTTCTTTTTGCCATCAAAGAATGTCTGTATATTCAGCGATTTGCCGTACTGCGTATTATTAAGCTGCGCTACTTTGCGCCCGCAGGGTTCGCCTTTCTCGTCAACGTCTGCTATCAGGTATGTGTTCTTCATCCCCCACATCAACGGACGGATCTCGTGGCGGTCGTATTCAAAGTAACGCCCAAGCCCAGTGAGCGAGAGTTCAGGAGCGAATACGGGACGTATTTCACTCGCCACATATTTTCCGGTCTGCGTAGTCAGCAGGTAACCGCGCGTTTTTTTATCAAAGACATATGAGTACACTTAGCTTGTTACCTCCCCAAAGATATTGTATTTCCACTCTCGGCGAGGCTCTGCTTTATAGAATGCGGCTATGAGCCGCCTATAAGTATCCCAATCAGGTAGATTGTATTCTGCCCTGAAATTTACGCCCAGTTTAAGTGAAAGTGTTGTATGCAGAGCGTCTTGCGTTGGGTCAAGCCCGATGTCACTAAGCCGCTCCAAAGCCTCGGCTAGCACCTCTGAGAAGTTCTCCGGCAAGCAGAGCGCATCAAATGTCTGGTAACAGACGCTGTCGTTGATTTCGACTCGAATTAATTCATCAGCGGCGCATTGTTTGATTATCTTGCCAAGCAAGTCGGTAGAGAACGCGCAGAATTTTGTGTGCAAATCGTCCTCATTGCACGAGCCGTAATACTCCTCGGTAATAACAGATACGATCTTCGCCGCAACTTCCTTAAAGGTACTCCAAACTGAACCGTTGCTGTAACGCGCTATTCTGTTGCCAATATATGGGGCTTGAACGCAACGGACGCCGCTCTTGCCGATTTGCTCGCAGAAATTTTCAAAATCGTCCGCATTCCGTATGCAGTTTAAATTAACCTTGTCCTCATACAGCTTGAAAAATTCAGGTATCTCAAAACAACCATACTCTTCAAGATAGCTGTCGGCAAAATCAATGATGCTTTTACGAGTTGCGGTATCGGCAACTATGTCAATCAAAAAATAGATGTCATCATCTCTGCGGAACATCATGCGCTTTAGCGCCGACTGCATACGCTCGTCAATTTCCTCGCCGGAGGCGCTTGAAAGCAGGTTGATATAGGTTCTGTCAAAGCGAAAGCCCGAGGCATAATTCTTTTTTAATACGTCAACCACGACATCGGGAACTCTTGGTTCAGAAATAGCCACCGAATTCGCACTGAGCAACTCAGGGTAGTTTTCATCAAGGAATTCTTTCAGCATACGCAAAGAGCGTAGATACCCACGCGCCGAACCTGACGGATTGTTGGTTTGGGTCGGGTTATCCGTATAGAAGTGCTCAATCGCATCATACGCTCTTTGCAGACCATCATGAGTAGTCAAAGCTTCCTCAAGCGTTATACCTCGCCTATTGTTATATAAATAGTAGGCATCCGAATAGTGCTGCGTAATCGTACCGCTGCTCCATTCGGGGTTATGCGTGGCGAGCCACGCTCGAAACGCATCGCGGACGGTCTGCTGGGCAAACCGTGCGGAGTCATCCTTGATTATATTCATTGGTCGCATTCCTCCCGCGCTTTGTTTCGGAACATAGGTGATATTCACGTCGTTAAGATCAACACCACAAAATTCACAGAGTTTGCCTATCGTGGACACTAAATCTTTTATGCTCAGGTTAACATTTATCCAGTAGCCATTCGAAAGTTGTCGTGCAGATAATATCGGCTTTTCTTTGAGCAAAAACTCGCGTTTGCCGTTTGGATACAGGCTCGTGTGATATAACTCCATTGCTTTCGGCTTGCTATTTAGAAAATCCTCAGTTAACGCAACAAGAACATCTCGCCAATTCCTAACGGAGAAGCTCTGTCCCTCTACAAAACAGGTTTGCGGGTTGCATCCTGTGCAAAATTCAGGATGGGCAAAATCGACATGTTGCGGCTCTGCGATAAGCTGTCGCGGTATTTCTTTTTTTGTTTGAGATGTCGAGGCAATAACGATGCTTTGGTCATTTTTTTCAGGTTGCCCGTTCTCTTCGAGATATTTTATATAACGCCTGTATGCTGCTAATCCTGCAGAAAACTGACCGTGCCACAATGTTCTGTTTACATCAGTATAGTTTGGTGACGCTTTGAACGCTGTCCACAGCTCATCGAATTCCAACAATGTATGACATCTAAACACATTCCGGTTTTGCGAGTCTTCCAATATTAGCTTACGTGGCGCATTCCGTAAAGCCGCCATATACGATCGAGCAACGTTTTTTAAGTATAGAGTTCCGTTGGCGTTGGGCTGCGTAATCAACCAAGCGACAACAGAATCTGAGTTTATATCTTCTCGTATTATATTTTCAAATTTGATAGCCGCTTCCTCCTCTTTCTCCTATTGATGATTACTGCGTTGTGCTTATTGTAAGCCACCCGTATTTTACCCACGCCCACAGGTCATATGGGAGAACCCTGTTGATATTTTCCCTCAGACAGATATTCTTCAAATTGTGAGCATTTTCCTTTTTGATTCCATATATTAATACGGTCGTGCTGCGGCGGAATGAATGGGCATGTTCGCGGCGAAACGTTAGTTTTTTGGCAAAAAGACTCCGTCTCCCTAAATCGACGGCTTGCATGAGGCTTCTCGGCGGGGCACTCTCCTAGTGTCAGAAAGATATCACCAGCCGTTATGAGATCTAGTCAACACCTCCCTAAAAAGCAAGAACTATTAGGCAATGCCTAATAGTCAAGGGTAGCCAATTATTTACTCTGGTCCTTCCCGCGGTGTTTCATGGGCGGAACCTGTGAGAATAACGGTAGGGGCGTTTCGTGTTCAGATACTCTGTTAGTCCCTCAGACTGTCCACGCGCAGCACCTAACTCCCCTCCCCCAGCTCCTCCTCCCACTTTCGCAAAGCTTGGGGGAAGTTAGCACGGCCGAATCCGATCCTGAAATAACGGTCGTCGTAATCGTAACAGCTGCCCGGTAAAATCAGTATGCCGGCTTTG